>JALYWZ010000912.1 GCA_030852505.1 Myxococcota bacterium
CTCGAGAGCAGCTCGGCCGCGCCCGCGAAACCGCGCGCTCCAGCCGCGACTCGACGCTGAACCTTCGCGCGCCTATTCAGTCGTCGCGTGAGCTGACCCAGGAGGCCAGCTCTCGCAACGCTTCTTCGCGATCGCTCGGCTTCAGGTTCATGTCGGAGACGATCGTCTTCAACTCGGCGCGACCCCGCGAAAGCCGGCTCTTCACCGTACCGGGCGCGATCGACAGCGTCTCGGCGATCTGCTCGACGGAGAGCTGGCTCCAGTAAAAGAGCTTCAGCACGTTCAGGTACTCGGGGCTCAGCCGGATCAGGGCCTTGACCAAGATGAAGTGCTCCTGGCGGAAGGCAGCGAGCTGGCTCGGTGAGTCGTCCCCGGTCGGGATGCCGGAGGCGGTGACGTCGCCCCCCGGTCGCGGCTCGCGCCGCAAGCTCATCAAGAACTGGTGGTGAGCGATGCCCAACAAGTAGGTCTTGAAGCTCGAGCGCCCCTCGTAACGATCGACCGCCTGGACGCAAGCGAGGAGCGTGCGCTGGATCAGATCGTCGACGTTGCTGTTTACCCGCCGCGAAAAGTAACTCTGTAACACCGGTAGGTAGCGACGCAGCAGACGATCCCCGGAGTGCCGATCACCGGAGCGCCAGTGTCGGATCAGCCTGAGCTCGGTCGTCTCTTCGGTATCCATCGCGGGTCGCAGCGAAGCAGGAAGGCGCTTCGCACAGCCGTACAAAGTTCCAATCTAGCCCCCTCTCCCGTGTACGGCCAGCGTTGGTTGATCGCGACCTCGCACGAAGGTGCGCCCCCGACGCACTTCACCCCCGATATCGGATATTCGATACCGGATACCGATACTCACTCCGCAGGTTCGATCGAGGCCGTGCCGGCCTTCTTCCGACGCTTTTCTTCGGCGGCCATGCGCGCCGCGCGCACCTCTTCGGCGTGCTTCACCTTCTCCGGATCCACGACGAAGGGTGTCATGCGTTCGTTCCGTTCGAAGTCCGCTTTGTATCGATTGGCCTCGAACCGATTCTTGAACGGACCGATTCGAACTCGGTGCCAGAGGCCGCGCGCCGGCACGTACGCTGCCTGGCGGAACGCTCGGTGTCCGCGGCGTCGCAGATCCTCGACGAGCTCGTCGGCTTCGGTCTGATCCTTGAAGCTTGCGACTTGCAGCTGGAAACCGCCGTCGCTTCCGGCGGGTGCGAGCTCGGCGTCGTCGGGCACCTTCGAGGCGTCCGCGGCCATCGCGGTCAGCGGATCCTTGGGAGTGGTGGTGACGGGCGTCGCCCCGAGCAGGGTGCCCACGGGTAGCGGCACCACGGGCAGGCGATCGGTCGCGGGCGGCGGAGTCACGGAGGCCGAGGGCGCGGCCTGCACTACCAGCCGTCCGCGCTCGTCTTTCACCGCGGCGAGCGCGGTGGTCGGGCTGTCGGAATCGCTGAGAACGCCGGGGAAGCGCACGTCCTGCCCTTCGAGCCGCTCGGCCGGCGGCTCGTTCTGCGCGCTCGCCACGAGGGCGGCCAGCGGATCGGCGCTCGACACCGCGGGCGGCCCACCCTTGCGGGTCACGACCACGAACGCCGTGACGATCGCGGCGGTCGCGAGCGAGCCCAGGATCAGGGCTCCGAGGCGCGATGCGCCGTGAGCGTCCTGTTCCTGGATTTGTTCGAGATTGCGGACGTTGACCGGTTCCAAGGTTTCGGCTCTGGAAGACTGCCAAGCGCGACGGGATCCGGAAAGTTTTCGGTTGTCGTCGCCGCCTCAACGGCCGCGCGGCGGGTTCGCGGCTACCCGCAGCACGCCCTCCGCCTTCCAGAGCGTCTCCTCCACCTCGCGCTCGGGGACGCTGTCGGCGACGATGCCCCCGCCCGTGAAGTAGTGCCCCACGCCGCCGCGGCTCACCAGGGTGCGGATGGCCATGCCGAGCTCGAGCCCTCCGTCGTGGCCGATGCTGCCGAACACGCCCGTGTACAACCCCCGGCGGTGGGGCTCGAGCTCGCGGATCAGCTGCATGGCTCGTCGCTTCGGCGCGCCCGTGACGCTTCCGCTCGGGAGAAAAGCGGTGAGCAGCGCGGCGCGGCTGACGCCTTCGGTGAGCTCTGCCTCGAGGGTGGCGAGCCGGTGGTGCACGCTCGGCCAGCTCACGACGTGCGGCGGCTCGGCAACGCGCACGCTGCCCACGCGCGACACGCGGCCGAGATCGTTGCGCTCGACGTCGAGGATCATGGTCAGCTCGGCTCGCTCTTTAGGATCGGCGTCCAAGTCGCGAGCCAGCCGCGCATCTTCGGCGGGCTCCGGATGGCGCGGCCGGGTGCCCTTGATCGGGCTCGTGACGAGCCGCCCGCTCGCTTCCAGGCGCAAGCACAGCTCCGGTGAGATCGCGCACACGTCCAGGCCGTCCCAGCGCAGCGCGAAGGCATGCGGCGGCACCCCCCCGCCAGCCAAGGTCGAAAGCAAATCCCAGGGCGCCCCCTCGACGCTGAGCTCGAGCCGCCGCGCGAGGTTCACCTCGTAGACGTTGCCGCGGGCGATCTCGGCGAGGGCGCGCTCGATGCGCAGAGCGTGGAGCTCGCCGGGCTCGAGCGGCGCGCGCAACGACAGCGCGATCGGACGTGGCTCGGC
>JALYWZ010000240.1 GCA_030852505.1 Myxococcota bacterium
GGCAAGAGCAGCGGCGGCGCCGGAGGCGGAGGGGCGAGCGGAGGCGAGAGCGGCGGTGGCCCGAGCGGCGGCAGCAGCGCAGACATCGCGTGTCCGGCTGGCGCGACCTTCTGCTCGGGCTTCGAGGGCACGGCGTTGCCGGCGGGCACCAAGTTCCACGCCGTCGGTCCGACAGGTGCGATGTCCTACACGTTCGACACGATGAACCCGAAGTTCGGCAAGCAATCGCTGTCGATCCCCGAGCACAGCGGCGGGTTTTATTATCGCGCGCTGGCGGTGCCGGTGCCGGGGAACGACTTCTGGGTTCGCCTGTACGTGCGCGTCAGTCGCGCCTTCGGCGACAACGGCCACGACTCGCTGTTCGGCGCGTCCAACGGAAACATCGACGCCGACGTGAACAACGAAGCCCTAGTCGAGTTTTCCGAGCAGTTCGACGAGGTGCTGCTGAACACGGACGACCAGCTATTCAACCCCGAGGGCATGAGCACTCTCACCGCCAACGACTGGCACTGCATCGAGGCCCACTACGAGGGCGGTAGCGGCAACGTGCAGATCTTCGCGGACGGGAAAGAGATCATCAACGCGCCAGGCTACGCCAAAGCGACGTTCCAGAGCTTCCGGATCGGCTACATGCAGTATCACGACACGCGCGGCGTCTGGTACGACGACGTGATCGTCGCACCGGCGCGCGTGAACTGTCAGTGAGCGCGGTTCAGGAGATCGGCACCCAGACCTCGACACGACGGAGCGGCGGCAAGGCCGTCGGCGAGTCGTAGCCGGCGAAGCTCGGTTGGCCCGCCGCCTGTAGGCCGCAAGCCTCGACGCGCTCGAGCAACTCGCGCTCCTTGGCCTCGATCTTCGACCCAGCGTAGGTCCCGCTGAAGCGCAGCACCGCGACTCGGTCACGCGGCAAGCGCCGCAACACGACCCGAGGATCCTTGGGGCGCGGCAAGGCAGCATAGCGTTCGTGCTTCGGCATCTGGAAGCGCATCACGTAGCCCGCGGGCGACTCGGTCAGCGTGACGGGCGTCGTCATCGAGAGCCGCTCTTCGGGCACGTTGTCGCCGAACAGGTACCCTGCCAGGCGTTGAAAGCCGAGCTTGCGCGCTTCGTCGAAGCTCGGCGCCTCCACCGTCGTCTCGGCGACCAGGCGCGGCGCATACGTCCGGATCTCGAGGCCGTTCACCTCCCGTTCGACCTTGTAGTCGGGCTCCTCGAGGAAAAAGCGATCGAGCTGGGACTTCGCGAACAGGACGCTTCCGCCACACACGAGGGCGACTGACACGAGCGGTCGCTCGCGGAGCAGCGACGGACCCTTTCCGAAAAGGCCTGCTAGCCCGAGGCCGATCGCGGAGATCCCGGCCAGGGGCGACGCATACATGAGCAGCTCCGAGCTCGGACTGACGGAAGATTCGGCTAATTCTTGTGACGGCATGCCTCGCCTCAAGCAATGCGCGTGCCGTCAGCGTTCGGGCGTGATCGGCAGCACCTCCACGCGCTCGAAGGTGCGGCGCGTGGCGTGAAAATCCCAGCGCTCGACCGACCAATCCTCGCCCTCCGCTCGCTGCAGAAGATTGACCGAGTTCGGAATTCCCTCGCGGGTGCGGTGCGAAACCGAGGTGCCCGCTTGCGCTACCCAGGCCCTGCGAGGAAGCTCGCCGAAGCGCTGGGAGAGAGGTCTCAGGTACGGCAGGTGGATGTGGCCGCCCAAAAACAAGTCCGCGCCCGCTTCGCACCAGCGCGGCACGGCGCGCTCGGAGCCGCGCAGCAAATTGGTCTCGTCGTGCGCTCGGATCGCCAGCACCGGTTGGTGAGTCACGACCACGCGGAGCTGCCCCGAGCGGGCGCTCTGGAGCCGGCTCGCCACGCGCTCGATCTGAGCCGCCGAGACTTCGCCGTGCTTGTGACGGTGCCGGCGCGTGGTCTTCACGCCGAGCACGAGCAAGTCCGCGGTCTCGAAGCTCGGTTCGAGCTCGGCGCCGAAGGCCTGCGCGTAGTTCTGGTACGGGAAGAATGCGCGCGCGAGCGGGTTGAACAGCGGGATATCGTGGTTTCCCGGGATCGCGAGCAGCGGGGCGCACAACCGGTCCGCGAACGCTCGAGCTCGGGCGAACTGCGAGCGGCGCGCGCGCTGAGTGATATCACCGGACAGCACCACCAGCCCGGGCTGGACGCGGCGGGCGAGCTCGACCAGGGCCTCGACCACTGCTGCGACCTCCGTTCCGAAATGCGGATCCGAGATCTGCAGGAGCGCGGTCATGGCGGGGAGGCGGGCTCGGAAGGGACGAGCAGCGGCAGCCGCCGCGGAGAAATGGCGAACACGAGCGGCGGCCGCAGGCGCGTGACCTCGCCGTCGATCGCGACCTTGATCAACTTGCGCCGCGCGCCGCCGAACGGGTTCACGGTCATGCGCCGGAAGCCGAACGAACGCACTCGCTCGTCCTCGCCGAGTCGCCCCAGCGCGCCGCGCAATCCGAGCGCGAGTAGCGTCCAGGTGGAGACGGGCTTCACGAGCACCGCGGCCAGCCTTTGCCGCTCCACGTCGCTCTCGGCCCGTTCGAGGCCGGTCTGCTCGAACTGCAGCGCGTTGTTGCCGACGAACAGCGAAGGAGTCCGCACCAGCTCGCGCTCACGATCGTGCTCGATCTCGAGCGAGAGCTGGCGATGCTCGCCAAACAGCGTCGAGAGCCCGGCACCGAATGCGACCGCGCGGTAGCGCCCGAACCGGGCCTTGTACGCCTCTCGGTCTTCCAGGATCTCGGGGTGCAAACCGACGCCGGCGTTGACCAGAAATGCGCGCTCGTTCACGAGCCCGACCTGAACGGGAGAGACCCGCGGGTTGACGAGCGCGCGTGCCGCCGCGCGGGTCTCTTCGGGGATGCCATGTGCGCGGGTCGTGTAGTTGAACGTGCCGTGCGGCACGATCCCGAGCGGGCGACCCGTCGGGAGCGTGGCGCGGGTCGCGGCGTTGATCGTGCCGTCTCCGCCGACGGCGACCACGGCGCCCGCTTCGCGTTCGGCGCGTTCGGCTGCTCGTCGTGCCAGCTTCTCGATCTCCGAGCCGTGCTCCGCGAGGAAGAGCTCGAATCGCCGCCCCCCGGCCTTCAACTCTTGCTCGATGGTGGAGAGGGCCCCCTGCTTGTCCTTCGAGCCCGAGCTCGCGTTCACGACGATGAAGAGCGGAGCTTCGGGGGCGAGCAAGCAACCGAATCTAGCGCCCTCGGCTCGCCAGGTGGTGGGGGATTACACCCGGTTACCCGATGTCGGATGGAGGGCGCTCGAAAAAAAACTCGACCTCAAAAAAATTCCGCAGCGTCTCCACTCATCGATCATGAGCGAGGGCCTGGACTTGTTCTCGAGCGACGAAGTGCCCACCACCCAGCTGGCGCGCCGCCACTGGTTGATCTTGCCGCCGCCGGACGAGGCCGAGCGCTGCCTGCCGCTCATCAGCCTACCCCCGCTCGCCACGCCGGAGCGGGAGGTCTTGGCGCTGAGCTTGCCCTACCCGCCCGCCTGAGGCGCTCCAACCGATTCAATCCCGAAGCCGTGCTGCGAGCGCGGGCATCACCGCCGCCGTTCGCTGCCAGCCGGCCTCCACGAGCGGCGCCCAGCGCGAGCGATCGCGAAGCACGGACGCGGAGGTGCTCAGGAGTGCGAGCACGGCTGCCACCAGCATCAAGCGCCGAGCCTTGCCGCGCCTGCGCGGCCTCAGCAGGAACGGAGCTTCGGACTCGAGCGTGTCCCGGATTTGGCTTCGTTCGAGGCGCGGTCGAAGCGCCTGGTCGGTCACGTCGGTTTCGATGCCCTGGGCGAGCAACCAGTCGGCGAGCGCGGCCGAAAGCTCCGCGGCGGAAGACCAGCGGCGCTCGCGATCCTTCTCGAGACCGCGCTGCACGATCTCGGACAGCGCCCGTTCTGCGAGCGCCTGCTCGGCGAGCGTACGCGGCTGGCTGTCGAGGACCTGAGCGAGCACGGCCTCGCAGGTCTCGCCGTCGAAGGGCGGCTGGCCTGCGATCAGCTCGTACAACGTGGCGCACACGCTCCACAGATCCGCTCGAAGATCGACATCGTCGCGACCTTCCGCTTGCTCGGGCGACATGTACGCGGGCGTGCCGGAAATCGAGCCTGCGCGTTGCCACGTGCCCGGGCGCTCGCGCTCGCGGGCAATCCCGAAGTCCAGCAGCTTCGGCTGAACGCGGCCGTGATCGTCTCGCGCCAGGAAGACGTTCTCGGGTTTCACGTCCTGGTGAACGATGCCGCGGGCGTGCGCCGTGGCCAGAGCGTCGAGCAGCGGGAGCACGATCCGAACCGCCTCGACCGGCGTGAACGGGCCGCCCAGCGTCAGCCGCGCCTCCAGTGTTTCGCCTTGCAAGAGCTCGGTCACCACGCAGGGGTCGCCCTCGGCGGTGAGCCCGAAGTCGAGCACGCGACACACGCCGGGATGCACCAGCTGTGCGGCCAGGCGCGCCTCGGTGTACGCGCGCTGCTGCCGGTGCGCGTCGAACTCGCTCGCGGGCGTCAGCTTGACGGCGACATCCACCTCGAGCGAGCTGTGCCGAGCCAGCCAGACGCTGGCCATGCCTCCCTCGGCGAGCGGGCGCACGAGCTCGTATTTACCCAGAACGAATCGACCGGAGCGGTACACGGGGCTCCGGGCGAGCAAGTTCCGAGCCTCGGCAACCCACGCCAGAACTGCTCCAATCGCTCGAAATCAGGTCAGCGAAGCGTGGCGCTTCGGTGCCTTGGGCGCGCGCTGCGGCAATGCGCCACCGCCCACATGCGGCTACGTTCGAGCACAGCGAGCTACGAGCGCCCACGGCGTTGAAGCCGGGCTACCCTGGCGCTCGATGCCGATCAAGAAATCCGATCCCGATGCCGAAGCGGCGCTGCCGATCAAGCTCGACTCGAGCTCGAACGGCGAATACTGGCCGCTCGCTCCTGCTCCCGAGCTCGAGCACGTGATCGCGCTCGCGCAACAGAACGCGACGGCCAACGCGCGGAAGCTCGGGCTCACGCGGCGCGAGTATCTGACCAGCGCGTGCGGCGCCGCGGCGGTGCTGCTCGGCATGAACCAGCTCGGGTGCGGAGGCGGGAGCTATCGGGTGAGCCCCGAATCCGCGCTCGATCAGGATGCCGCCAAGGCAGCCGTGAGCGGGGACGAGTTCATCTTCGACGTCCAGACTCACCAGGTGAGCCCGGATCGCCCGTGGTGGGACGTGAAGCGGCCGTCGCTCGCCGACTACTTGAAGACGATTCCGCAAGCGGAGTGTGGCAAGCCGCACTGGGCGCAGTGCTTCAGCGACGACGTGCTGATCCGAGAGGTGTTCCTGGAGAGCGATACGCAGCTCGCCGTGGTCAGCGCCCTGTGGGGCGATCCGCATCCGATGCTCGCGTCCGAGGCGGCACAGACGCGCGACAAGGTGCAGGCGATCGGCAAGGGCACGCGCCTGCTCACGCACGGCATCGTTCAACCCAACGAAGCGGAGTGGGCGAAGGTCTCCGAGCACATGCAGGCCCTGCTGGAAACCTGGAAAATCGACGCCTGGAAGCTCTACACCGTGTGGGGGCCGAACGGGGAGGGCTACACGCTCGACGGCGAGCTCGGCATGAAGACGATCGCGCGCGGGCTCGAGCTCGGGAAGCGCACCTTTGCCGTGCACAAGGGGCTGCCGCTCCCGGGCATGAACCGCGACTTCACCTCGCCGCGCGACGTCGGCAAGGCAGCCAAGGCGTTTCCCGAGGCGGTGTTCCTCGTCTACCACGCGGGCTGGGAGTCGGAGCACGTCGAGGGCCCGTACGATCCCCAGGCCGAACGCGGCGTCGACGCGCTGATCCGCTCGCTCGAAGAGCACGGAATCGGCAAGGGCGGCAACGTGTACGCGGAGCTCGGCTCCACCTGGCGCGAGCTGATGAAGAAGCCGGACCAGGCCGCGCACGTGCTCGGCAAGCTGCTCAAACACGTCGGGGAAGATCGGGTGCTGTGGGGCACGGACGCGATCTGGTACGGCTCGCCGCAGGACCAGATCCAGGCTTTTCGCGCCTTCGAGATCTCCGCCGAGTACCAGGAGAAGTACGGGTATCCGGCGCTCACGCCCGAGCTCAAGCGCAAGATCTTCGGGCTCAACGCCGCGGCCGTGTATGGCGTGTCCGTCCCCGAGCTCCGCAAGCAGCAGGCTGCGGACACGATTTCACGCGCGCGGCCCGGCTACGCGGATGCCGTCGGCCCGAGCTTCCACACGCACGGCCCACGTACGCGGCGCGAGATGCTCTCGCTGCTCCGCTCGGGTCTCGGCCACTGACGCGAACCGCGACGCGATTTCAGGCTGGGTGATCCTGAGCTACGCGACGCGAGCGCGTTGACGCGCCGGGGTCTGAACGTCACAACTCGGCGGTGCGGGCGCTTGCCGAGCTCGATGTGTTGATCGTCGATTGTCAGGCGACGGGCGCGAGCCCGGCTTTCGGCCGCGTGCTGGAGCTCGGCTGGGCCATCCAGCGCGCGGGAGAGAGCTCGCTCAGCGGCGCGAACGCCCAATGGATAGCCTTGCCGGAGGGTCACCGCGTGCCGCCGCAGGTGCGCAAGATCACCGGCTACGAGCCGCGCTTTGCCGCCGAGGCGATCACGGACGGCGAGGCCTGGGCGCGGCTCCGGCGCGACGCGAACGCCGCTCCCGCGATGCCGACGGCCATCCACTACGCGCGCTTCGAGCTCGCGTTCTTGCGCGAATGGGCCGCGCGCTTCGAGCCCGAGGCGCCGTTTCCGTTCGATACGCTGTGTGTGCACGCGATCGCGCGGCGACTGTATCCGGAGCTGCCGAGACAATCGATCCGGGCGCTGGCCGGCTACCTCGGGTTCAGCCTCGAGCTCGAGCGGCGTTCGCTCGGTCACGTCGAGGCGACCGGCTTCGTCTGGAGAAAGCTGCGGGACGAGCTCGTGGGGCGCGGAGTGGCAACCTGGGAAGACGTGCCGCGCTTCCTGGCGGAGCGCGCCGCCGAGCCGCGCCCGCGGCCCAAGAAGTCGAAGTATCCGCTGGCCGCCGAACGCTATCGCTCGCTGCCGGACCA
>JALYWZ010000913.1 GCA_030852505.1 Myxococcota bacterium
TCCGGGCCGTGCCGGCGCTGGCTGCGGGTCAAACGCTCGCAGTCTCGCTCGACGGCGGGCGCGCGCGGACCATCGAACCGAGCGCGCCGCTCGTGCTCGGCGACCTGCTCCCCGAAGATCGGCCGCTCGCGCCGGGCGCGCATTCGCTGTTGTTGGTCGTGCTCGATGCCACGGGCGCCGAGGCGTTCGGCGGTGCGGCGCGCAGCGACCAGGTCTTTGCGCTGGTCGACTTTTACGTGGGGGTGCGCGACCGCGCGTTGCCGCCACCCGATGCCTCGCGCCTGTTCTGCCTCGCGCCCGCGGGCACCTATCACGGCGCGGAAAGCGACCGGCCGCTGCTCGAGCTGTTCGCGGTCGGCGGTGTCGGCCGTGAAATCCCGCTGCGGATCGAGGCCGGGCGATTCGTCTTCCAGGCGCTCGTCGACCCGCGCGGCCGCTATCGCGTGAGCGGCTTGCCCGCCGGGGACGCGCGCGTCGTCGCCGGTACCGGTAGCGGTCCGCGTGCCGAGTGTGTGTTCACGCTGAACCCCGAGCGGCAGGGGGGGACATGACGTCCGAGTTCGTCGCGGGCGTGCTGATCGCCTGGACGGCGACGCACCTCGGTTTGAGCCTGTTTTTCGCGCTCGCCTACTCTCTCGCGCGCAAGAAGGAGTACCTGCTGTTCAGCGCGCTGTGCGCGGCGCTCAGCGTTCTCACGGCGGGCGTCGCCACCGATCACCTGAGCTCCACGATCGAGGCCCGGCGTATCGCGGATCTCGTGATCTACACGGGGGCGATCCTGGCGGCCGCGACCAACGCGCACTTCGCCTACGCGCTCGCTTACCCGGGCCGCCGGAGCCGCTTCGCGCTCTGGGTGTATGCGGTTGCTGCGGCGTTTCTGGTCGTGAACTTCAGCGGCGGCTTTTGGCGCGAGGGCTCGTATCATGTGGTCTCCGGGCACGCCTTCGGTGTCGCGACCCGCCACGCGATCGGCGAGCCGAGCGCGTTCGCGCTGGCCTTCTTCGTGATCGGCGCGATCGAGACCTTCGCGGCGTTCGGGTTTTTGGTTCACGCCTTCCGCAGCGGCCGGCGCGAGGTGCTGAGCTCGCTGGTGGGAGCCGGCCTTTCGATCCCGGCGATGGTCAACGACGTGGGGATCGCCACCGGGATGCTCACGGACACCTTCCCGGCGTTGCCGCACGTGTTCCTCGTGTACGCGTTCGGCGTCGCGGGCTCCTTGCTCTGGCGCTACCGACTGGCCGCCGGAGAGCTCGAGGCCACGGCGACCAGCTTGCGCCAGCGCACCGAGGAGCTTCGGCATTCCTACGCGGAGCTCCGCGAGCTACAGAGCGAGCTCGTGATGAAGAAGCAGCTCGCTGCAGTCGGCGAGCTGGCGGCGGCGATCGCGCACGAGGTCAGGAACCCGCTGGCGGTGATCGTCAACGCAGTCGCGGGCCTGCGCCGGGCCGGCATCTCGGACGACGACCGCTCGATGTTGCTCGGCATCGTCGAGGAAGAGGCCGGGCGCCTGAACCGGCTGGTCACCGACCTGCTGCGGTTCGCGCGCCCCGTCAGCGTCAAGCGCTCTCCGGTTGCGCTGCTCGAGCTCGCCAACCGCTGCAAGATGAACGCGAGCGAGAGCTTCGACGTGCGCGTCTCGATCGACGACGACCCGCGCGTGCAGACGGTCGACGTCGATCCGAACTTGTTCCGCGTGGTGTTCGACAACCTGGTCTCGAACGCCTGCCAGTCGATGGGTACGAGCGGCGTGGTCGAGATCCGCATCGGCCGGGGAGATCTCGGTCAGGTGCCCGCCGTGCGGATCCAGATCCGGGACAGCGGGCACGGCATGGAACCGCAGGTTCTCGAGCGCGCGCTCGATCCCTTCTTCACCACCCGCCCGAGCGGCACCGGGCTCGGGTTGCCGATCGTTCAGCGCATCATCGAGGCCCACGGCGGCGAGCTCTCGCTCGACAGCGACGAAGGGGAGGGGACCACGGTAACGCTGCTGGTGCCGATGCGCGAGGAAGCGCTCACCGAATCCAGTTTGCCACCCAGCCCCTTGGGCCCTGCATGAAACAGCGACTCCTCGAGCTCGACCGCCGTCACGTCTGGCACCCGTACACCCAAGCGAGCAGCGCGCGCGAGCCGCTGTTGATCGAGCGCGCCTCGGGCTCGCGGCTCTACGACAGCGACGGCAAGAGCTACATCGACGCCAACTCGTCCTGGTACTGCGCCGTGCTCGGCCACGATCATCCGCGCCTGGTCGCGGCGCTCTGCGATCAGCTCGAGCGATTACCGCACGTCGCGCTCGCCGGCATCACCCACGAGCCGGCGGTGCTCCTGGCCGAGGCACTCGCGCAAAAGGCGCCCGGCGCGCTCTCGCGCGTCTTTTACAGCGACGACGGCTCGACGGCGATCGAGTCGGCGCTGAAGTTGTGCGTGCAGTACTGGCATCAGAACGGCAAGCCCGAGCGG
Source organism: Myxococcota bacterium (assembly GCA_030852505.1). Taxonomy (GTDB): domain Bacteria; phylum Myxococcota_A; class Polyangia; order Polyangiales; family Polyangiaceae; genus PMG-095. The sequence continues at coordinate 2,458 of JALYWZ010000913.1, forward strand.
CGGCGCTTCGTGGCGCTCGACTCGGCGTTTCACGGGGAAACGCTGGGCGCGACGGCCGTCTCCGGGGTTCCGGTGTTTCGCCGGCCGTTCGCGTCGGTCGTGCTGGATTGCGTGCACCTGCCGCCGGAGCTCGACGGTCCCGAACGCGCGTTCTCCGCG
>JALYWZ010000241.1 GCA_030852505.1 Myxococcota bacterium
GCCGGCCTCCCCGCCGTTGTCCCCCGTCTCTGCACCCGCTCCGCCCGCACCCGATTGCGGCGCCGGCTCGAGCGTCGAGTCGCCGCCTCCACCATCCCCGCCCTCGTTGCTCGCCCCAGCGAGGCAAGCTCCGTTCACGCAGCTCAGATTGTTTCCCTGGGGAGCACAATCTGCGCCGCTCTCGCAGCGCAAAATACACAGCTCGGCGCTCTTCGGCGGCTCGCCGCAGCCGTACTCGTTCGCCGCGGCGCAGCTCGAGCCCCGGCAATCCGACGCGCGCGTGCAGGACGCGCTGCAGGTGTTGCACCAGCACTCCGCGCCGCTCGGGCAGTCGCCGTCCGAAGTACAGTGTAGCCAGTTCGTGTTGCTCCCGGAGCCTCCGTCCGAGCGGGTCTCCCCGCAGCTACCGAGCAACGCGCCCAACACGATCGCCAGCCAAGCCCGCTTCATCGTCGTGACCCCGTCCAATCCGCCGCGTCTTCCTCGGCGTTCTGCCCGAAGTAAAAGGTCACGCGCTCTCGCGCGGCTTCGTCGATCGGGTGCGCCGCGTTGTGCGCGCCCACGCGCGCCCAGAGCTCGTTCACGTCCGCCCGCACCCGCCGCAGCAGCCCGCGCACCTCGTCGCGCAACGGGTGCTCGCTCGTCAGCTCGAACGTCAGCGTGGCGCCCCCGACCACGTCGTCGGCGACCGACTGCGGTGGCCCGAGCCGCAGCTTGGCTGCGATCGCGCGCGCGACGGCCGCGAAGTGATCGAACACCGCCACCTCCCAGCCCTTTTCTGCACCCACCGGCACCACGAACGTGTCCGCGCGCAGCTTGCCCTGAGCCTCCCGGATCCGCCCCTCGCGCTCCAGCGCCCCGAGCGCTCGCTCGACCTGTTCGGCGTCGAGCGGCAGGCTCGCGACCAGCTCGCGCCGCGACATCGGCTGACGGTAGAGCGTCAACCACACCAGCGACTCGGCCGTCTCCGAGCTCGCTCCGGCGAGCACCCGGCTCCTATCCGAAGCCGACGCGAGCCCGTAGACCGAGGTGGCTCCGCGACCGGTGACGTACACGAAGCCCTGCGCCACCAGGTCGCTCAGCACCGCGCCGACGTCCTCGGGCGAGTCGTCCGAGAAGCGCTCGAACAGCCGCTCGCGCGTGACGCTACCCTGCTCGGTCAACAGGTCGAGCATCGCTTCCCACAGCGTGCGATCGCGCACCGTCACGCTCTCTGTGAGCCGCTGGACCTTCTTTTGATAGCTGCGCAGCGCCAGCCCGAACATGTCGGCTGCCACCTTGCGGGTCACTCCCTGCGCCTCGATCTCGTTGGCGAGGTCCAGAAACACTTGGTCGGCGATGTGAGACAGCGGCGCGCGGATCCCGGCGCTGGTCGAAAGCTGGGCGATCAGCACCGTGGTCTGGCGCACAATCGCGTCGATCAGCAGCTTTACGTCCATCGGGGGGCGGGGGAGGCTACCCCGGCGCTCCGGGCGCAGGGAGGTGCCTGGAAGTTCACCGGTACGCTTGCTTCGGTCTTTGAACCTCTGGCACCGTTCTCGGCATGAAAGCGATGATCGTGCGCGCTTGGGGTGGTCCGGAGGCGTTCGAGGCGGCCGAGATGCCGAAGCCGGTGCCGGGCAAGGCACAGGTGCTCGTCCGCGTCCGAGCTGCCTCCGTAAACCCCGTGGACTACAAGATCCGTCGCGGGGGCGACTGGGCCGGCCTACCGAAGCCGACGATCCTCGGCTACGACGCGGCCGGCGTCGTCGAAGCCGCGGGCGAAAACGTCTCGCACCTGAAGTCCGGCGACGAGGTCTTTTACAGCGCCAAGATCTTCGGCCGCCAGGGGACGTACGCCGAGTACCACGTCGAAGATGCCGAGATCGTCGCGAAGAAGCCGGCTGCCCTGAGCTTCGAGCAGGCCGCGGCGCTGCCGCTCGCTGCGATCACCGCCTACGACTCGATCGTCGGTTTCTTCCAGACCAAACCCGGCGACACCGTGCTCGTGCACGCGGGAGCGGGCGGGGTCGGCTGTTACGCCGTACAGCTCGCCAAGGCCGCGGGCGCGCGCGTCCTCGCCACGGGGCGCCGCGAAAATGAAGCCTTCATTTGCGATCTCGGCGCGGACGAGGTCATCGACTATCGCACCAGCCGCTTCGAGGACGAAGCCCTGCGCCTCACCGGCGGCATCGGTGTCGACGCCGCGTACGACACCGTGGGAGGCGACACCATCCCGCGCAGCATCACCTGCGTGCGTCCGTACGGCAAGCTCGCGACGATCGTCAGCATCGACGGCAACGTCAGCGGCATGAACATCAAAAATCAGACTCTGTACGGCGGCTTCATGGAGCGCACTGCCGAAAAGATCCAGGCACTCGCCACTTTGGCCGAGCGCCGTCAGATCCGCCCCGTCATCGACAGCACATTTCCGCTCGAGCGCATCGCAGACGCGCACCGAAAGATCGAGGCTGGCGGAATGAAGGGCAAGATCGTGATCGTGGTCTGATCGCGCTTTTTCGTGTCAGGCCCGGGCGAGCTCCGGAGAAGTAATAGGCGGTGGTGCTTCGATGGCATCGCCGGAGAGGAATTCGGAGCTCATGATCAAAGCAACCCTGTCGTCTTTCGCCCTGCTGCTCTGCGTGAACACCTTCGCGGGCTGCGCTGCAGCCGTCGACTCGGACGAGCTCGCGGACGCTGACTACGAACGAGAGTCCGTCGGCGAGACACAGCAAGCGCTGTTTCACCTGTGCGAGAACGTGAGGATCGAGGTCGCGAACGAGCGCGTGGACGGAGACGGCGCCACGCCCGCCATCAAGGTGACCGCGCTCTCGTTCTACGATTCCGACAGAACCCGCTGGAACAAACAGAGCGTCGGCAATCGCAACATCGGCTACGACGACGATTACCCCTTCGTCGAAGATCTGGAGAACGCCGACGGTCACACGATCACGCGCTGGCGCGTGTACTACAAATACGATCTCGGAAACGGCTGGAGCAGCGAGCGGAGCCAGGAGTTCAACACCGTTGACGAGCAGTGCGAAGACGACATGACCGTCGAGCTGTCCGTCACGGGCTGACGCGTCGTCAGGGGTGTGTCAGATTGGGACGCCAAGGGAGGAACGGGCCTCGAGCTCACGCTTGAGCTAACCTGCCGCCCCTTATGTCCTGGCTCGAGCGGCGCGGTCTGACGGTTTACCTCGTAGGGGTAGCCGGTCTACTGCCTGGCTTGCCCGGTTGTGGCTCGAGCTCGACCGAATCGAGCTCGACCGAATCGAGCTCGACCGAAGACGCGGCCGCAAGCGCCGACCGCGTCTTCGTCAGCCAGGCGGGCTCGAGCACGGTGCTTGCGATCGACGCCGCTTCGGGAGAGCCGCTGGCCCGGATCGACGTCGGGATGCTGCCGCACGAGCTCGTGCTGTCGCCCGATCAGCGCACGCTGTACGTGTCGCTGGTCGGCTCCCAGGCGATCGCCGAGGTTGACACGGCCTCGCTCCGCGTGCGCCGGACGCTGCTGACGGCCCCCGTTCCCGAGCGCCGGGTCGAGGACGACAGCGTGATTCAGGCGCACTTCGACGAAGACGCGTTCTCGGCCACGACCTGCTACGGCTGTCACTACCCGGGCGGGGCCGAGCCGAAGTACGCCGGGGATCGCCCGTTCGGTTTGCTGCTCTCCCCCGACGCCCAAAAGCTCTACGTGACGCATCTGCGCGAGTCGCGGCTCAGTGTGCTCGATCTCGACCGGGGGGAGCTCGAGAGCACGACGTCACTCGAGCCGGCCGGCGCGGCCACCGAGGTCGTCGCCATCGACCGCCTCGGCGAGGACGAGCTCTGGGTCGCTCTGCGCGCGATCCAACCGTCGAAAGAGCCGGGGGCCCTGCGCCGCCTGGACGCCGCGACGTTCGAGCCGATCGCCGAGCTTCCGACCGGCGCGGATCCCGCTGCTCTGCTGGCGATGCGCGAGCGCGGCAGCATGCTCGTGTCGAACTTCGAGAGCAACACGGTCACGATCCACAGCGTCTCCCATGACGGCGCGCTTTCGAGCAGTAAAATCGAGGCCGCGCCGGGGCCCTACGGGTTGCTCGCGCTCGACGCGGATCGCGTATTGTCGCTCGATTACTACTCGGACGGCGTCTCATTTTTAAATGTTGCTGCCGGAACCGCCGAGACGCTGACGCTCGAGAGCATCGGGGCGCCCTACGCCAATCCGACGCACGCCGCGCTATCGTCCGACGGCAAGCGCGCGTGGATCGTGACCAGCGGCACCGATGGCCATCTGCTCGCGCTCGATTTAGAATCGCGCCGCGTCACTCGCGACCTTCCGATCGACGGTCTTTCATTCGACGTGGCGGTCGTGAGCGGAGCTTCTCCGTGAACGCCGCTGCGCGCTGCCAGGAGCCCACCCCATGAGAACGCATCTTAGCCTCGCTTTCGTGATCACCTTGCTGTGTCAGAACCTCATCGCGTGCGGGGACGACGGCGCTGACGACTCCGCCGAGACCGGAGGCAAGAGCGGGCGCGGCGGCACCGGCGGAAGAGACGCCACGGGCGGCAAGAGCCCGGAGGGCGGCGAGGGTGGCAGCTCCGAGCCGCCGCGCGTGACCCCCGAAGAGCCGGGCACGGTCTACGGCATCGTCACCGACATCGGCACGGGGGCCGGCGTCCCCGGAGCGCGCGTGGAGGCCGGCGGACAGAGCACCACCACCGACGAACGGGGAGCCTTCGAGCTCGACGGCCTCGACGAGGGTGAGGTCACGCTGGCGATCAGCGCCGAAGACTACGCGCCGGCCTTCGCCTCGGCCGAGATCGGCGACACGACGCAGCCCGTGCTGGCTCGCATGAAGAAGCAGGGCACGCCGCAGTCCTACTCCACGAGCAGTGCCAGGACGCTGTCCGAGGTCACGGAAGCCGGGCCCTACGCGGTGATCCTCGAACCGGACAGCCTCGACACGGACGACACCGAGCTCACGATCTCGATCACGCCGCTCGACCCCACGAAAGAGGGCGACGCGCTGCCCGGAACTTTGGTGGCCGGTGGCGCGACCTCGACGTTGCTCGTCCCGGTCACGTTTGCCGAGTTCAGCATCCTCGACTCGAAGGGCGAGCGCGTGAACCTGCGGGACTCGGCGAGCGCGATCGTCGAGCTGCCGATTCCGCCCGCGCTTCGCGGCGAATACCCGCTCGACTCGAAGATCCATTGCTACGCCTACGATCCGAGCACCGGAAAGTGGGAAGACTTCGTCGAGGGCACCGTACAGATCTCGTCGGTGGACGGCACGAGCCCGGTGTTGGCGGCCTCGGTGCGTCACTTCTCGTGGTACGGCGGCGCGCCCGAGGGCGACGATTGCGTCGATGTCTACGTGAAGGTGGTGAGCGCGGTGGACGGCAAGCCGCTCGGTAACGCGCGCGTCGAGGCCACGCCCGGCACCACTTCCTACACCGATGCCGACGGCGTCGCGCTGGTGCGCTCGACGGCCGGCCGGGCAAACTACGTCGCGTACCAGACGGGCCTCGACGTGGACGGCTCGCTCACGGGCATGAAGGGCGCCAAATACATCGAGTTCGGCCGCGTCGACGAAGAGCTGGTCGGCCTGGTGCAGAAGCCGTGCACGGGCGATCCGAGCCCGACGCCGGGTCAGAGCAGCGTGCGCGGCTCCGCCAACCAGCCGCTCGTCCTCGAAGTCGGCCGCGTCACGGGCGTGCTCTACGAAGCCACGGGCATCCTCTCGGCGGGCGAGGGCACGAGCCAGATCCAGGTGATCGTTCAGGAGGGCATCCCCGGTCCCGACGGCACCATCGAAAGCCCGATGGTCACGAGCGGCGCGCGGATCTGGTTCAGCGAGGTCGGCAGCGAAGACGACCCGATCGAGCTCGAGGAAATCCCGGGCTCGGGCGTTTACGTGCCCTCCGCCGAGGTCGTCGTGACCGCCGGAAAAGAGTATGCGCTGTCGATCGACGGCGACGGCAACGGCAGCATCGACGGCAGCGGCAGCGCCTTTGCGATCGGCACGGTCACGTGGACCAACCCCACCGACGGCGACACCGTGAGCTCGTCCGACTTCACGGCCAGCTGGTCCGACACCGGCAGCGAAGTCGGCAACGAAGCCTACGCGCCGGTCTACGAGGCCGTGATTTCTTCCGACGACGGCAGCGACGCCGCCCTCTACATCGGCACCGATCGCGAATTCACGGTCGAGAGCTACCTGAACCCCGGTGAAGGCCTCTTGCCCGGCACCTATACCGGGACCGTCTTCGGCTTCAGCGGTGCTTTTGCCGCCGGCAACGTGACGATCAGCAACAACATCACCGGCCAGGGCGTGACGGGCTTGTTCTACAGCTTCTCGAGCGCGTCGGAAGACATCACGTTCACGGTGGAGTGAGGCGTCTCACTCGGCGTCGCCGGGAGCCACCGCTTTCAGGAGGGCCTCGAGCTCGGTTTTGCCGGCTTTGAGGCCCACCTTGCCGAAGGCGCGCAGCAGCGACGAAAGCACCGTCGGATCTTGCGCGATCACCGAGGCCATCGAAACGGCGTTGTCCTGAACGCCGAGCAGGAACCAGCGCCGCGCATCGCGATTTTTCCCGACCTCGCCCATCAGTGCGCGCAGCGTGCGCCGCACTGACTCCTCGCGCTGAACCAGCACCATGGCCGCGATCTGCGGCCGCTCGCGGATCGACTCCGAAACGGCCGCGAGCGGGGCCGGCTCGTCGCTGATTTCGTCGAGTGTGGCGACCATGATTCGACGCAGGCCGTCCGGATGATCCGCGAGCCGGCGCGCCGTCAGCCTGGAGAGCGCGTCATCGCTCAGCTCTCGCGCCGTGTTTTGCAGGAAGCGATCGAGCGTTTTCGGGTGCTTCAGCGTGAGAGCGAACAGCTCGTCCACGTACTCCGGGTGCTGATCCAGCACGCGTAGCGTCGCCTCGAGCGATTCGGAGCGCAAAGCATCGTTCGAGAGGGCGGCGTCGACCGCGGGCTTCTGCGAGCTGGCCGCGCACGCCAGGGCCGCGACGCTCGCCGCGAGGGCGAGCCAGGTGAGGTAGAGGGGCCGCGCGCGGCGCCGGGGCTTCGTCATCC
>JALYWZ010000914.1 GCA_030852505.1 Myxococcota bacterium
CCGTGGCTCTGCTTCGGGACCGGCGCGGCGTGGGTGGCGGCGAGCTGCCGCTCGGCGATCGACGCGCGATCGACGCCCTGATCGCGACGCACGGTGTGGTGATGGATACGGGGCGGCGCGTGCTCTGGGTCAGCGAAGCGCCGCACTTGCTCGGGCGCTTCGTGGGCTTCGAGTTGGACCGCGTTTTCACGCCCGACTACGATCCGCGGAAGAACGAGCTCGCGAGCCTGCCCGCGGATGCGCTGCTGACGAGCGGCGAGTACTCGCGGTACGAGCGCGGCCAGGCACCGTGAGAGCGCGCGCGCTCTGCTTTACCTTTCGAGCCCGATCCAGGCGCCGCCGCAAGCGAGGCCGACCGCGACCGGGGCGACGGCGAGGGTGAACAGGACGGCGATTGGCGCCGTGAGGAAAGACACGATCACCAGCGTGACGACCGCGACGATGGTCGCGAGCGCGGGCTCGAGCACGGTGACGACGGAGCTCGCGCGCGCGATCAAAAAACCGGACAGCGGGAACGCGAGCAACACCGAGGAGCCGAGCAGCGCGAGCGGAACCGCGGAGCGCACGTCGGCCTCGTCTGCGAGCGCGAAATCGATGCCGAAGCGGCGGCCGATCACCACCCCGAACACGGCCAGCGCCAGCACCAGGCCGAGGGTCACGAAGGCGCCCGCGATCACCCAGCGCAGCGCGACCGGATGGTCTTTTTGCCCGAGAACCTCGGTGACGAAGGTGTTGCCCGGCACCTTGGACAGCAGCGACGGCTGCGCCAGCTCCGGAGCTGGCTCGCGCAGCACGAGCCAGCTCGCGAGCAACATGAAGAACACGATCGGCAGCGTCGCGGTGAGATAGCCCGGGCCGCGTCCCCAGAGGATGTGATCGAACAGGCCGTGGAGCAGCATCGCGAACAGCCACGCCACCGAGAACCAGCTGCTGCGAAACCGACCCGCTCCGAGCACGTAGCCCCACACGCCCGCGAAGAACAGGTGCGCGAGCGTGCCGAGCAAGGCGCGCACCAGCGTGAGCCCGGACGGGACCGCGAACAGCGCGATCGCACCTTCGACGGCTGCAAACCCCGAAGCGGCGACCACCGCGTACAGCACGCCGAAGCGCGGTCGGATCAAGCGTCCGCTGCGATACAGCGGCCAGACCACGAGCACCTTGGCGGCTTCCTCGAGCGGGGCGGCGAGCAGGAACACGGCCATCAGCGCGCCGCCGACCCCCGCCGCGTGAACGTCGAAGTCGAGCCCCGTGAAGCCGAGCAGCAGCCGTTCCAGGTAGGTCGCGACTGCGCCCACGACGGCCCCCGCCGCGCCCACGGTCGCGATCGTGCGGACGAGGTGAGAGAACACCGGGCCCGCCAGGCGGTGCGCCAACGCCGCGCCCAGGCCGAGCGCGAACACGACCAGGCCGAGCGCGAGCGGCAGGCCAGCCATCGACTAGAAATGCAGGCCGGCGACGGCGGTGAGGGTCACGCCGCCACCGATGCCGGAGCCGTCGCGCGCGTAGATCTCGGCTTGGGTATCGCCGCCCTCTGGACCCGCATCGGCGTCTAGATCGTCGATGCCGCCACGCGAGAGGAACATCAAATCACCGGATACGTTGGCTCCGATCGAGAAGGTGTTCGCGACGTAGTAGTCGAGGCCGAACCCACCCCGCAGGTTGAGACCCTTGACGCTGACGTCGGCGCCCTCGAGCGCGTCGAACGAGCCGAGCGTCGCGTAGCCGCCGGCGAACGTGAAATAGGGTTCGAGCGCACCGAGCGGGATCCGCAGCCCGACCTCGGCGTCGAGCGTCCAGAGCTGGAAGTCTTCGAAGTTGGCGAGCCGGAAGCGGCCACCGAGCGTGATGAAGATCAGCCGTACGCCGAGGCCCGCGCCGAACAGCGGCCCCGTCTGCGTCGTGGACACGAGCTGCGAGTCGACCACGCGGTTCGCCTTGAAGGTCTCGAGCCCCAGGTACTGCGCGCCCGCTTCGGCGTTGACCCAGAAGAACTCGAGACCGCGCCCCGAGTCCTTGCGATCCGCTTGCTCGAGCTCCGCCTGCGTCTCGGCCTGGGTCGCGGTGGTGTCGCTGCTCGTCGAGCCTTCGATCGGTGGTGGCGGCGCGAGGCCCCCCGAGCTCAGGTCGTCTTGAGCGTGCGCGAGGGCAGGAGCGAGGGCGACCGCGAGTGCCGGCCACGAATAAGCCAGTCTCATTCGGACAAGGTTAAATCGGCGGCTCCCGTTCGTCGCCCCTCGTGGCGAAAATCGTCGCGTGCGCACCCGTGAAATCCCTCGCCAGCGGGCCGCGACGCCCTGATTTCGGCGCAAATCGCGGGTTCGTTCGGACCTTGCAATCGAGGGGGACCCTAGAGCAAGATTGCGCCGCATCGGGCTCAGGCCCGGTAGACGAGACCTGCCATGCGTCATTCGACTTTCACCTTGCTCATCGCTGGACTCTCCACCCTCGGAAGCGCCGCCGGCTGCACGCTGATCGCGGACGTCGATCAGGAGAAGATCGTCGACGAGAACGCGACTGGCGGAAAGGCCTCGACTGGCGGAGGCAGCGGCGACGTCGGTGGCGAGACGAGCTCGGGCGGCACGACGTCCGAGGGCGGCGCTCCCGCGGAAGC
>JALYWZ010000915.1 GCA_030852505.1 Myxococcota bacterium
TCGTCCTCCACCTCCGCTGCATCCTCCTCAATGGCCAATGGGATGCCTTCTGCTGTTACCTCGCGAAACGGCCTCTCACGCTTGCTCCCCAGCCCGTACCCGCACGCACCCACGATGCGAAATCTCACCAGCTACGCGAGGTGGCGTGACTGCGATCCAGGATCTGCACCCAGCTGAAATCTATCGCCGAATCCGTCTTGGGGGGGCTGTAGGGTGGCAAATCAAGATTCCAGTGTGTTCGAAGATTACTTGCGCGATCTCGGCACACTAATTCGGGAAATGGCTGTCGAAGCGAAAGCCAAGGCAGAAGGGAGCGGACGAAATCCATTTGACGTCGGGTACATGGCGGGGTTTCACCGCGTCGTGTCGCTGATGCAGCAGCAAGCTGAGGCTTTCAATGTGCCAGTTGAGCGCCTTGGTCTGGATGGGCTGGATCCCGATGAAGATCTCGTCTGAACGGCGGGATCGCGATAAGAAGGTCGCGAGTGGCGGTCGGATGAAAGATCGAGGATGACAGCGAAGCGCCGCGGTGCGCATCAGATTGCGATTGCTCAATCTTCCCGCCTTGTCTTGTTTCTGATCGAGCGTCTGGCATCGAGCCACCGACGCCAGACGGCGTCAACCAAGCGGGCGAACGTCTCTTTGAGTCTCGCCCTGGCGCTGTCGATCTCGACCACCGGTTGCTCATTCCTGTTCGTCAAGCCGACGAAGGAGCCGAAGCCGGGGGAGTGCACGTCGAGTCGCGCGGCGCCGATCGTCGATTCGCTGGTGGGCACGTACCAGCTGATCGGGGCAGCCGTGGCGGCTCATTCCCGCGATGAAGACTACGCGGAGGAAGAGATCCGGACGCGGCAGAGCGAGATGTTATTCGGGGCCACGTTCGGAGTCTTGTTCATGAGCTCCGCCATTTACGGCTTTGTTCACACGACCGACTGTTCGAAGGTGAAGAGCGAGAAGCGCAGCCGAAGCGCCCCCGTCCCCCCCCCAAAAAACCGCAGTGAGCTAGAGCGCCGACAGCCGCGCGATGCCCGCGGTCACGGTGTTTTCGAGCAACATCGCGATCGTCATCGGGCCGACGCCGCCGGGTACGGGGGTGATCGCGGAGGCGATGCCCTCGACGGCTGCGAAGTCGACGTCGCCGCAGAGCTTGCCGTGTTCGTCGCGGTTCATGCCGACGTCGATCACGATCGCGCCAGGTTTGACGTGGGCGGCGTTCAGCATTTTGGCGCGGCCGATGGCGGCGACGAGGACGTCGGCGCGGCGGCACACGGCGGGGAGGTCGCGCGTTTTGGAGTGAGCGACGGTGACGGTGGCGTTCTGGAGCAGGAGGAGCTGCGTGACGGGCTTGCCGACGAGGTTGCTGCGGCCGACCACGACGGCCTCGGCGCCGGCCAGATTGGCTTCGATTTCGCGGAGCAGCCGGATGCAGCCGAGGGGCGTGCACGGCGCGAGCGCGGTGTCGCCCGAGGCGAGGGCGCCGGCGTTGAGGGGGTTTAGGCCGTCGACGTCTTTTCGCGGGTCGATGGCGCGGATCACCTCGGTCTGGCGGATCTGGGAGGGGACCGGGAACTGGACGAGGATGCCGTCGACGGCGTCGTTGCGATTGAGCTCGTTGACGAGGGCGAGCAGGTCGCGTTCGCTGGTGGACGCGGGCAAGCGGTGGAGCTTGCCGGCCATGCCGGCCTCGAGCGCGGCTTTCTCTTTGTTGCGCACGTAGACCTGGCTCGCAGGGTCTTCGCCGACGAGCACGACGTCGAGGCCGGGAGCACGGCCGTATTGCTGCTTGAAGCGCGCCGCTTTTTCGGCGACCTCGGCGCGGACTTTGGCTGAAATGCTCTTACCGTCGATGATGCGTGCCATGGACTCTGTCCTTCTGCCTCGAAGCTATTCAATCACGATGTTTGCCATCGTCACGGCGCCGGCCGCTACGCGGATTTCGGTCCAGCCCTCGCGTCGGCCGTGAAAGGAGACGCGCAGGTCGTTGCCGGGATAAGCGCGGGCGTCGATGTTGCCGAAGGCGATCACGCCGCTGAGGTCGGTGCCGGTGCCGGGTGAGTCGGTGTATTGGCCGCGGAGCTGATAGGCGATCAGCTCCGCTGCCGGCAGGTCGGCGAGCACACCCTCGAGCTGGTTGCCCTTCCGATCGACCATGAACAGCACGGCTTGCGCGCGCTTTTCGTCCCAGGAGAAGGGCTGCGAGAGCGCGCCGAAGGCGATCACCTCGAGCAGATTGCGGGTGACGAGCGCGGCCTGGACAGGCTTTTCGAAGTCGACGATCGGGTGCAGGGTGCGCACCTCGCCGGCACGGTCCGCTTCGGCGCGAACACTGAGCCAGATCGGTAACTGGTAGCGCACGCCCTCGAGCAGGAAGCGCCCGGAGTCGGTCGCGAGCGCGCTGACGCGGGTCTCGTCGTAGCCTTCGGCTTCGAGCACGGCGTTGCGGAAGTAGCCGTTCGTGGTCTCGAAGCCGGTGTCCACGTATTGAACGACCTCGCCCTCGAGATCGACGCTGTTCGGTGCGCCACCCTCGCCCGGGCCGCCTGCGTCGGGGAAGCCGAAGGCGCCGGCCTCTGCCCCGCCCACTCCGCCCTCGGCGCTGCTGCTGCGGCC
>JALYWZ010000916.1 GCA_030852505.1 Myxococcota bacterium
GCCGACGCGCTGAACCCGCCGATCGTGTTCGAGCGGCCAGACGGCGCGCTCGTCACGCGAGGCGCCGGGCGCGTGCGCGGCCGTCACGAAGGTCCGCTCGACACCAACCAGCCGTTCATGGAGTTCGTCGCAGATTACTTCCTGTCGCGGACCTACGGCTTCGTCGTCGAGGACTTCACGCCGCTCGGCGAGAGCCGGATCCGCGTCACGTACTTGCCGATCTCGCTGCCGACCACCGGCACCAATTTTCGCGCCTGGAAGGACTACGGAAATGGCGACGTGTTCACCCAGAACACGGGCATGACTTCGAACGCCGAGTTGCCAGAGCTTTGGCTCGGCGGGCGCGATCTCGCCGCCGACTACGAGCAGGAGATCGCGCCGTACGCGATGGTCCAGCAACAGGAGACGACACGCAACAACCGCGACGGCCGCAAGATCGAGGAGGGTGATCTGCTCGAGTTCGAGTTCGGGATCTTCAACGACGAAGGCGCTATCGAGCCCCCGGGGTCGCGGACTTCGTACTACACCGATACCTTCCGTTACCGAGTCGGCGTGGGCGGTGTGACGGCGGACAACCCCGATGACTACGACGGGCGTGGGATGCTCGGCCCGTCCGAGAACGCGCAACAGGGCGGCGCCACCACCAACGTCTGGGCGTATTTCATGCAAGAGACGCAGTTCGGTCAGATGGCGCTGAACATTCAGCACGAGAACGTGCAGCGCTTCGTCGAAGGCCGGCGCCTGTTCCACACCGATTTCGAGACCGGAAAACACAGCGAGTCGGGCAACCCCGACTTCACCGAGCAGCGCGACAAGGCCGGTCCGCTCGGCATCTCGACGAGCTGCGAAGCGTGCCACGTCCGCAACGGAGCCGGCAAACCGCTGACCGGCGCGCTCGACACCAAGAGCTCGATGGCGATCAAGCTCTACGGCGACGCTCGGGCCGGCGCGCAGCTGCAGTTGAAAGACGGCTCCGCGTCGGCGTCGGGCAGCGACGAAAAGACCGTCGAGCTCGCCGACGGCAGCAAGATCGTGCTGAGAAAGCCGAGGATCGGCGTGACCATGAAGGACGGCAGTGTTCCGGCTTTCTCCGCGCGGATCGCGCGCAAGGTGATCGGCATGGGCCTGCTCGAAGCCCTCGACGAATCCGCGCTGCTCGCTCGAGCCGACGCGAGCGACTGCGACGGCGACGGCATCTCGGGTCGCCCGAGCTTCGTGGCTGACCCTCGCAGCGGAGCGCTGCGCATCGGGCGCTTCGGATGGAAGGCTGAAAAGGTCAGCATCGAGCACCAGACGGCGGAGGCGCTTTACGACGATATGGGCGTCGGGACGAGCCTGTTCCCGGACTCGGGCCAGGCCGAGCTCGCGGACGACGAGCTCTCGCGGCTCGTCACGTACATGCGCCTCGTGTCCGTGCCCGGTCAGCGCGCTCGGGACGACCAGCAGGTCCGGGCGGGCGAACAGCTCTTTCAGACCATCGGCTGCGCCAAGTGTCACGTCACCGACATGGTCACGGGCAAAAGCCACCCGTTCTCGGAGCTTCGCGGTCAGAGTATCAAGCCGTACACCGATCTGTTGCTGCACGATCTCGGTCCGGAGCTCGCCGATGACACCGGCTATGAATCCTCGGACGATGCGGCCGCTCCTCCCGCTGCGTCGGAGTGGCGCACGCCGCCGCTCTGGGGCACGGGGCTGCTCGGCACGATCAACGGCAATACCGGCTTGTTGCACGACGGCCGCGCCGCGAACGTGCTCGAGGCGATCCTCTGGCACGGTGGTGAAGCCGAAGCGACGCGTGGTCGGGTCGTGGAGCTGCCGGCGGCGGATCGGGAAGCCCTGCTTGCGTTCGTGATGTCGCTGTGAGCCTACGCGGGCGCCGCTGCTAGAAATTTCCGGCGGACGACCCGGTTTTGCGGGTCCGGACGGCCCGTGAAAATACGTTGGCCTCCGGCGGGGGATAGAGTCTTGGAGGCTGCAGTCGCGGGGTCTCCCAGGCCGTGCCCATGTCGAAGCGGATCAATCGAAGGATCTTCCTCCGGGGACTGGGCGGAGCGGTCGTGGCCGCGCCGTTTCTGGCGACGCTTGGCGACCGCGCGGCCCGCGCAGAGCCGCTGGCCACGCAGCGGCGGCTGATCGTGATGTTCACGCACTACGGCTGCCTCACGACGCGGTTCTTCCCTGCGAGCTCGCACGGCCCGCTCTCTCGGGCGGCCCTCGAAGGGACGACGCTCGCGCCGCTCGCGCCTTTTGCGTCGAAGCTGCTGTTGCCGCGCGGCATTCGTTCGATGAACGAGTGGACCCAGGACCTGTCGCGGGGCAGGGCAACGACATGCACGGTACGGCGAGCGGGTCGTTCTTCACCTGTCAGCCCCTCACGCCGAACAGCAACGACCCGTGGCAGGGCGTCAACGTGCGCTACTCGCCGAAGCCGATCGGCCCCTAGCTCGACCACGTGATCGCGCGGCAGCTCAGCCCCGAGGCGCAGCCGCTGTTCGTACGCGTCGTCAACGTGAGTGATAACGGTCACTCCGCGATCTCGTTCTCCGACTCGGAGACTCCGTACCCCGGTATCGCTTCGGTGAAGCAGCTCTGGTCGGGGCTCACCGGC
>JALYWZ010000242.1 GCA_030852505.1 Myxococcota bacterium
GCATCACGTCGGGCGCGAGCGATGGCACGAGCTCGAGCTCGAGCGGCGGTAGCGACGTCGGCCCCGGCGGAGATTCCGGCTTTCCCGGCGGCGCAATGGAGCCCGGGACGGGCGGCATGGAGAACCCGGGTGGTGCGATCGAGCCCGGCGGCGGCAGCCCCGCGATGGGTGGGGGAGGAACGACCGGCGCTGAAACGGGCGGCTCGTCCACCGGCGGAATGCCGGTCGCGCCGGAGCTGATCGACGACTGTGAAAACGGGAACAATCAGCTTCTCCTGAACGAGGGGCGCAACGGCTACTGGTCCACCTTCGGACCCGCGGCCTGCAGGGTCTCGCCTCCCAGCATGCCGAACAGCTCGATGGCGGCTCAGTTCATGAGCGCCGTCAGCGCCGATACCGGGACGGGCATGAAAGCTCTGCATTTCGTCGCGGAAGGTGGAGACGAGGACTCGTGCGGCGTCGGGTTCGACTTTCTGAAGTCGAGAGAGCTCTACGACGCCAGCGACTACTCGGGGATCTCGTTCGGCGCACAGAGCGTGGGCGGCGAGCAGATCATTCTCGTCAAAGTCGCCACCGCCGGAACCGATCCGAAGTTCGGTTTTTGCGATGAAACGGCCGAGCCCGACAGTGGCGCGCAATGCTACGACCACTTTCTGGCATCCGTGACCGTGAGCGCGACCTGGGACGAATACACGGTATCGTTCGCCGATCTGATGCAAGAGGGCTGGGGCTTCGAACCGCCAGACGGCTTCGATCCAGCGGAGATCGTCGGTGTTCAGTGGGTCGCCAAGCCCGGAACCGCCGACCTCTGGATCGACGACGTGAAGTTCGTGGAGTGAAGCCACGGCTGAGGCTGAACGCCGCGCCTCCCCGGAAATTTGCGCGGATTCGAGACTTTTGCGGCTCCGCTCTTTGATTGCGCGGCCGTTGGCTTCGTGTTTAGTTCGGGTCGCCCCTCACCGGTAATAGGCGGCGATGCGATCACCGAGCGCACCTGCACGTGTCCAAGCACCGACCTCAGGCCGGCTTGCGCGCGCATTGCTCGCCGCGTCGCTCGGCGCGTCGCTGTTTGCCGCCGCCCCCGCGCGCGCCCAGTCGCAAAACGACCTGTCCGCCAACGACGTCGCCGACAAGGTGATGGATCCGGATCGGCTGTACTCGAACTTCTTGGTGGCGGAGAAGCGCCTGGCCGCCGTGCTCAAGAAGTGCGGCAAGAACGGCTGTTCCAAGAGCGTGCGGGCGCGGCTGCTGCGCGACCTCGGCGTGGTCTACATCGTGGGGCTCCGCAGGCTCGACAAGGGCAAGGAATACCTGGCCAAGGCCGTCAAGGCGGACCCCAGCATCGAGCTCGATCAGCGCATCGCCACGCCCGAGCTCGAGCAGCTGTTCGCGGATGCCGGCGGCGGGCAGAGCACCCGTGCCGCGGAGCCAGCCCCAGCCAGGGAAGAGCCCGAACCCGCCAAAGAGCCCGAGCCCGCGAAGGAGCCCGAGCCCGAGCCAGAGAGCCCGGAGCCCGCGTCCGAACCGAGCGAGCCCGAGAGCAGCGGCCCCAGCGAAGACTCGAGCGAGCTCTCGTCCGCGATCGGTGAAGACGCGAGCACCGCCGAGGAGCCCGAAAAAACCGCGGAAAAAGCCGAGCGCGAGCCCAAGATCAAGCGCCGGAACAGCTTCGTCTCGCTCACCCTACAGCAGGACTTTCTCTATTACCCGGGTGATAGCGGCGTGTGCGACGACGGCGTCGATACCTACGACTGCTTCGACTATCGCGGCAGCGAGTACTTCGGCCCGATCTACGAAGAGGAAGGCAACACCGTCGAAGGTGGTCTGTCGCGCTCGACGACGCGCCTGATGATCGGCTACGACCGGCGCGTCAGCAACAACCTGCTGCTGGGCGCGCGCCTGGGCTACGCCTTCGGCGGAGGGCCCACGCCGCTCGAAGGCGCGCCGTACCTGCCGCTGCACGCCGAGCTCCGCGCTCAGTTGTTTCTGGGCTCGTCCCCGTTCGCGCGTAAGGGCTTGCGGCCGAACCTATCGGCGGGCATCGGCGTCGCCGAGCTCACCAGTCATCGCACCGTCGAGTACTGGGACAGCCAACAGAATTTCGAGGACGACGCCGAGGCCGGCAAGCTCGACGCCTGGCGGCGCACGGGCAAGGTGTTCTTCGCGCCCGGGTTCGGCGTGGTGATCCCCGCCGGCTCGCGCGGCGGCGTCACGGTAGATCTGCGCGGGATGTTCTTGTTCGGCAAGAGCGCTACCGGCCTGGCGCTCGCCGTCGGCTACGCCCTCGGTCTGTGACTCACCGGTTCGGATGACAGGAAGCGCAGCTGCTCCCTGCCATCCCCGGCGGAGAGGCTACACTTCGACTTCTACGCGGACCTTCGCGCCCTTCGGCGCGTAGGGGACGATCTGGCCTTCGATGGCCTTGCCGTCGACCTTGAGCTTGGGCTCCGTGCCGCCGCCGTTCTTGACGTGGATCTCGTAGATCGCGCCGCGGCATCGGCGTTCGACCGTGAAGTCACCGACCGACTTCGGGATGCACGGCTTCACGAGCAGGCCGTCCCACTCGGGGCGCACGCCGAGCAGGTACTGGCTCGCCGCGACGAAGTTCCAGGCGGCGGTGCCCGTGAGCCAGCTGTTCTTGGCCTCGCCCTGGCGGACCGCGTCCTTGCCCGCGATCATCTGCGCGTACACGTAGGGCTCGAGCCGGTGCACCTCGCTCTTGTCCTCGAGGTAGGCGGGCGCGATCTTCGTGTAGTACTCGAATGCGCGCTCGGGCCGCCCGATCACGGTCTCGGCGATCATGATCCAGGGGTTGTTGTGGCAGAAGATGCCGGCGTTCTCCTTGTACCCGGGCGGGTACGAGGAAATCTCGCCGAGCTCGATGTGGTACTCCTTGTACGCGGGGTTGTTGAGCACGATGCCCCACGGCGTGTCGAGCCGCTCCTTCACCGCGTCGAGCGCGGCCTTGGCCTCGCCCGTCTTCACACCGATGCCGGCCATCACGCAGAAGCCCTGCGGCTCGATGAAGATCTGCCCGTCCTCGCACTCCTTGCTGCCGACCTTGTTGCCGAAGAAGTCGTAAGCCCGGAGGAACCAGCCGCCGTCCCAGCCGTCGCGCAGCACGGCCTGCTCCATCTTTTGGATCTCGGCGCGCGCACGCTTCGCCTCGTCCAGCTGGCCGCGGCTCTCGCAGAGCTTCGCGTACTCGGGCCCGATGTACACGAACATGCCGGCGATGAAGATCGACTCGGCGGTGCGGCCCATGCGGTTGTTGGTGGTCTGATAGCTCTCGTCCGGAGTCTCGGAGAAGCAGTTCAGGTTCAGGCAGTCGTTCCAGTCCGCGCGCCCGATCAGCGGCAGCCCGTGGGGCCCCAGGTTATTCAGCACGTGATCGAAGCTGCGCTTGCAGTGCTCGAGCATCGTGGCCACATCGTTCGGATCGTTGTCGAACGGCACCTGCTCGTCGAGGATCGAATAATCCCCGGTCTCCTTGATGTAGGCGGAGACGCCGAGGATCAGCCACAGCGGGTCGTCGTTGAAGCCGCTGCCGATGTCGTTGTTGCCGCGCTTCGTGAGCGGCTGATACTGGTGGTACGCGCTGCCGTCCTTGAACTGCGTGGAGGCGATGTCGACGATGCGCTCGCGCGCGCGCTCCGGTACCAGGTGCACGAAGCCCAGCAGATCCTGGTTCGAGTCGCGGAAGCCCATGCCGCGGCCGATGCCGGACTCGAAGTACGAGGCCGAGCGCGACATGTTGAACGTCACCATGCACTGGTATTGATTCCAGACGTTCACCATCCGATCGAGCTTCTCGTCGGCGGATTTCACGCGGTAATTCGAGAGCAGGCCCTGCCAGTGCTGTTTGATCTGTGCGAACGCCTTGTCCACGGCGGCGGGCGTCGAGAAGCGCTCGATCAATGCCTGCGCGCGGCGCTTGTCGATGATGCCCGGCTTCTCCCACTTCTGGTCCTTCGGGTTCTCGACGTAGCCGAGCACGAACACGAGCTTTTGCTCGGCGCCGGGCGCGAGCTCGACCTCGAGCGCGTGCGACGCGATCGGATGCCAGCCGCTGGCCACCGAATTCTTGGCCTTGCCGGCCACGACCACGTCCGGCTCCGAGAAGCCGTTGTACAGGCCGAGGAAGCTCTCGCGATCGGTGTCGAAACCCGCGAGCTTCTGGTTCACGTGATAGAACGCGTAGTGGTCGCGGCGCTCGCGATATTCCGTCTTGTGATAGATGGTGCTGCCGGCGATCTCGACCTCACCGGTGCTGAAATTGCGCTGGAAGTTGGTCTGATCGTCGTGGGCGTTCCACAGACAGAACTCGACGAACGAGAACAGCTTGAGCTTCTTCGGCTTGTCGCTCTTGTTGCGCAGCGTGACCTGGTGCACCTCGCACGTCTCGCCCGAGGGCACGAAGTAGAGCGCCTCGGCCTCGACGCCGCCGCGTGAGCCCGTGATCCGCGTGTAACCGAGCCCGTGGCGGCACTCGAACTTGTCGAGCTCGCGCTTGACCGGCATGTACGTCGGCGACCAGTAGTCGTCCCCGTCGACCACGTAGAAGTAGCGGCCGCCCTGATCGACCGGCACGTTGTTGTAGCGGTAACGCGTGAGCCGGCGCAGCCGCGCGTCACGATAGAAGCAGTAGCCGCCGCCGGTGTGCGACACCAATCCGAAGAAGCTCTCCGTCCCGAGGTAGTTGATCCACGGGTAGGGAGTCTTCGGGGTCGTGATCACGTATTCGCGGTTTTCGTCGTCGAAGTGGCCGAAGCGCATGGTTCAGTCTCTCGCACGGGCGAGACTTTCTCGCCCTTTGTGGGGACGATGCTCTACCCGCGCCAGGCATGCGCGGCAACCGGGATCGCGGCAGCGCGCTCACGTGCGATTCGTGAGCGCGCTCGGGCGCGAAAGTTTCAGACGACGCTTACGGACAGCCGGTGAACTGGATCTCGTCGACCCAGATGTCGAACGCCGCGTTCTTTTCGTTCACCTGGAACTGGATGCCGTAGAGCTTGCTCTTGTCGATGCCGCTGGTGTGCGGGTTACCCCAGCCCTTCAGCTGCTTCATGGCGCTGAACGGGATCGTGAACTTCTGCCAGTTCTCGGCGAAGGTCAGGTCCGCGCCGAAGTCGTTGAAGCACTCCGAGCACATGCCGCCGTCCGGCTCGGTCGCGACGTCCGGCACCTTGAGGCGCAGGTTGCCGGAAGAGCCCGGGCCCTTCTTGCCCCAGAAGGAAATGCCCTGGTACGCCGAGGCGTCGTACTGGCCCTTCGGATCCACGAAGTTCAAGCCCATGCCGGCGTAGACGATGTCCGCGCCGCCGACGGTGCCCTTCATGTGCGCCGCCATCTTGGTGCCGTTGGCGCCGCCCGGTTCCATCGCGAAGGTGCCGCCCTTCTTGCCCGTGAGCGGGGTGATGGTCGAGCCGTCGTCGGCGAAGGTGTACCAGTAGCCACCGCGGCCCTTGACCACGTTCACCTGGTTCGGGCTGTTCTCCCCGTCGGAGATCACGCCATCGGGGCCGCAAGCCTTGCCTTCGGGCATCTCCTGAGTTGCGGAAGACAGCGGATCGATCTTCGGCTTGCAGCCCGCAAAGGCGAGCGCCGAAAGAGACATCACTACCCAAACACTGCGAAAGTCGGTCATTGGTTACTCCTCGGCGCTCGGGACGTCGCCGTCTCGGGTCGCCTGCTTACCGCAGAAGCCCGGGATTTTCATCCAGAAACGCTCCATCAGCTGGCCCCCATGTACGCTCGGCCCGATTTCGATCCGAAGAAAAAACCGCGAAACGCCCGCGCGGACAGCTGAGGATAGGCAGGCGCCCTAACTCTGACGCGCCCCGCAGCGGTACGAGCGATGTGGAACCGATCTCACACGATGCTGCCGGCAGTCTGCGGCCTTCGACCCCGTTGCATGCGCCGAGCCCTTGGGACAGACTCCCGTGCCGGTCTCAATGACCCCCGTTCGTGCACCATAACTTTCGTGGCCGCGGACGCGGCGCGTATCTAGCTTTGCTCCGAATTGGAAGGAACCGCCACATGCAAACTTCGTCCTGGATTCATCTCGCGCTCTGTTCTGCGCTTTCTTTTTCGGTCATCGCCTGTGACAGCGGCGACGATGGCGACGATCCCAACACGCCGCCCCCGGCGCCCACGGGCGGAGGCGGCGGCGGTGGCGGTGGCGCACCCTCCATCTCGGGCACGATCGTCGGCAACTGCGACGAGCTCAACCCGACGGCGCACGACGGCTACTACATGGACGCCGTGAACGGCTGGGAGATCGCCTGGTTCACCTACACGGATAACGCAGAGGCCATGGCCGCTGGTATGGGCATGGGCACCATCACGCCGGTCGAAAAGGGCACCTTCGCTTGTACCCAGGACGCGGCCGATCCGGTCAACAGCACCTACGTGTTCAACGCCAAGGGCAGCGGCTTCACCCTGTGGGGCGCGGGCATGGGCTTCAACCTCAAGATCCCGCCGAGCGGCTCGCCCGAGGGCACGAACCCGGGCATCGTGGACATCTCGAAGTTCACGGGCATCAAGTTCTCGATCAAGGTCAACACCGCGGAGACGGGCCCGGTCCGCGTGAAGCTGGTCGACGCTCAGACGACGCCGGTCGCGCGTGGCGGCACCTGTGACCCCGCGCTCGGCAAGTGCGACAACAACTTCGGCATGGTGCTGATGGGCACCACGGTCGGAACCTGGGTCGACTTCCAGATCCCGTTCGCGGATCTCAAGCAGGAAAGCTGGACGAGCCAGATGTTCACGAGTGGGCCGCAGACCAGCCAGGCGATCGGCTTCCAGTTCCAGGTCGGCAAGGGCACGAACTTCGACTACTCGGTCGACAACTTCGCGTTCTACCCCTGAGCCCGAGCGCGGTCTCCCGCGCTCCACGGCAAGCGAACGGGTCGGATCTCAAGTCCGGCCCGTTCGTCTTTTGGTGCGCCCAGCATGGGCGCTGTCTTGCTGGTGAAAGTCCAGTCGAGAGGAGGTCATCCCGATCGAAGCGAACCGCAACTGCGGAAGGGCGACCGACCGTG
>JALYWZ010000243.1 GCA_030852505.1 Myxococcota bacterium
AGCCAAGATGGTCACATCGGTCCATCGCACCAGCGTTCTTCCGATGCAGCGGCGTTGTCGTATTGCGCTCACGGGGGGACCGGGGGGAGGGAAGACGACCGCCGCCGAGTTGTTTCGGCGCGAGCTCGGCGAAGTCGTCGTCGTCGTGCCCGAATCCGCGACGATCCTGTTCGCCGGAGGTTTCCCTCGCGCGGGGGAGCGCGACGCCGAGCGCTCCATTCAACGCGCAATCTTTCATGTTCAGCGGAGTCTCGAGGACGTGCAATCGGCCAGGTATCCGGAGCGAGTCCTGCTCTGCGACCGGGGCACGGTCGACGGAGCTGCATACTGGCCGAACGGCGATCGGGATTTCTTCGAGGCGATGGGCACGAGCTTCGAGACGGAGCTGCAACGGTACGACGCGGTCGTCTTCTTCGAGACCGCGGCCGTCGCCGGGGCATCGATCGAGGGCGGCAACCCGTATCGAAAGGAATCGCTGGCGGAGGCGATCGCGCTCGACCAGCGGCTCAGGAACCTGTGGTCCCATCACCCGCGCTTCACGCTCGTCCCGCACTGTCCGTCCTTCATCCACAAGATCACGCTGGGCCTGACGGCGCTGCAACGCATCGTCGAGCAAGCGCAGCTCACCCCGGTGCCCTTCCATCCAGCGGTGAATCCGTGACCTCGCCGTCCCTACTCGAGCAATTGATTGATGCTCCGCGGCTCGTGGAACAGGACAGAGTCGAGCTAGCGGCGCCGCCAGAGCAAGTCTGGCAGCTGCTGCGCCACGGCGACCTCGCCCGCTCCTCGCTGATCCGGGCGCTCTTTGCATTACGCACGCTGCCAGATCGCATGCGCGGCAAAAGTTCCGGGTGCGGGTCGATCCGGATCGATGATCTGGTATCGACCCCCGAGCGCCCGGGCTTTCGCGTGCTGCTCGAGTCACCGGGTCGAGAGCTCGCCGTCGGCGCCATCGGTCGCGCCTGGGAGCTCGAGATCCCGTTCGTTCACGTGAGCTCGCCGGAGGAGTTCCTCCGCTTCGACACGCAGGGTTTCGTCAAGGTGGCCTGGTCCGTGCGCGTGTCGGCCCGCGGGCAACTCTGCTCGGAGATCGAGCTCGAGGTGCGCGTGGACGCCACCAGCGAAGAGGCGTGGCGAAAGTTCGAGCGCTACTGGGCGCTGATCGGCCCGGCTTCGCACTTCATCCGGCGGACGCTGCTCGCCTCTCTGGCTCGGGAGCTCGGCACCCCGGAGTCGCGCCAGAACGAGGGCTCGCTGCCCGGGGACGAGCTAGTGCCCGATGCCGCCGTCCAGGTTACGGACTCCATCGTCATCCGCTCACCGGCGGAACGGATCTGGCCGTGGCTATTGCAGATGGGCTGCGGGCGAGCCGGGTTTTACTCGATCGACGCGCTGGACAACGGGGGTTCTCGGAGTGCTCGCGAGCTCCATCCCGAGTGGCAGAAGCTGAGCGTCGGGCAGGTGCTGGCGGCAACGCCCGGATCCGAGGACGGATTCGAAGTGCTGCGCGTCGATGCCCCGCGAGCCTTGGTGCTGGGCGGGCTTTACGATCCAGCGCGGCAACGCCAACTCCCGTTCGGCTCCAGCCGGCCCAAGCAATTTTGGCAAACTAGCTGGGCCTTCGTCCTCGATCCGCTGGACGAACGAACCACGCGCCTGTTGGTACGGGCCCGCGCGGCCTTCGATGAAACGGAGCGCCTGCACGCGACCTGGATCCGCCCCGTGCATCACCTCATGCAGACCGCTCAGCTCGAGCACCTGCGTCGTCGCGCCGAGGGTACGCTGGCACGGGACGATCTCTGGGACGTGCTCGACGGGCTCGGCGGTGCCGCCCGTATCCTGGCCGCTCTGGTTGCGCCGTTCGGGCGCCGGCAGCGCTCGCACTGGGGCTTGGATGAAACGACGGCAGCCCGTGCGTTGCCGGGAGACGAGGCGGTGGCACACCCGCGTTGGAGTTGGACGCACGGTATAGAGATCGAAGCGCCGGCTTCCGGTGTGTGGCCCTGGGTGGCGCAGATCGGCGCAGAGCGCGCGGGCTTTTATAGCTACCAGTGGCTCGAGAACCTGGCCGGGTGCGAGATCCGAAACGCGGAAATCGTCCATCGGGAATGGGAAGTGAAGGTCGGCGACCCCCTGATCTTGCACGGCGATCCTTCGGCCCCGCGTCTGACGGTGACGGAGGTCGAACGGGGCCGACACTTCGTCGCGTGCTCGAGCTTCGGCGACGGCGCACGAGCGACCGGCAAGCCCTGGGCGGAAGCGAGTTGGCTGTTCTTGGTCGAACCGCTCGCCGACCGGCGTTGCCGCGTGATCAGTCGCTTCCGCTGCGCGTGCTCGGAGGACCTGGCGACGCGGCTTTCGTTCGGCCCGACCGTGGTGGAGCCCGTCGCGTTCGCGATGGATCGGCGCATGTTGCTCGGCATCAAAGAGCGCGCCGAGCGCTGACCAGAGGTCACGGTGATGGACGCAAGTCTTGCGCTTCTCGGCGTGTTCGCGCGTGAAGCGCGCAGCGAGGCCGGGATTTTGCGACGATTCTCCGGCTTCTTCGGCGGCCTGCTCTTTGCTTCGTGGACGTGCATGAGCAAGCCCATCCCGCCGATCTCGAAATACATGACCACGACACCGGTCACCGTGGAACGGAGCGTGACGCTCGCCGAGGCATCGAAGCTGATGCGGGAACAGCGCATCCGTCACCTCCCCATCACCGAGGGCGGCGAGCTGGTCGGGGTCATCACCGAACGCGATATCAAGTTCGCCGAGTCGTTCAGCATGGTCGATGCCGCGCAGGTGACCGTGTACGGGGCGATGGCGGAAGAGCTCTACGTGGTCAGCCCCGAGACGCCGCTGGACGAGGTAGCCGCCACGATGGCCGAAAACAAGTACGGCTCCGCGTTGGTGGTCCAGAACCAGAAGGTCGTCGGCGTGTTCACGACCGTCGATGCTTGTCGTGCTCTGGCGGAGCTGCTGGAGACCCGGTTGCGAAAGTAGACCGCCCAAGCCGCCACCACCCTCGTCGACAGAAGGAGGAAAGAATGCGTTTTCGATCGGCGATCCAGCACCAGCCCCCTAGTTGCGCGACGTTTGTCTTCGTGGCGATGCTGGCCGTGGGCTGCGTATCGCAAGGCAAGTACGACGCCGCGCTGGCCGGTGCAGCGAGACAGCGCTCCGAGCACGCGGCCGAGAGCGCGCGCGTCCAGCAACGGCTGGCTGCTACGCAAGCCGAGCTGGAACGCTGGAAGCAGCAACTGGCGGAGACCGAAGCGCGCTGCAAGCAGACGGAGGACCAAGGCGCGGCCTGCGCCGCGAGCTTGGATGAAGCGACGGCAATGAACGCCGGCCTGCGCGGCGAGCTCGAGCGGTTGGGGAAGGACGTGAATCAGCTGCTCGCGGCCCGCGGCACGCTCGCGGGTGCCCTGGAACAGGCGCGTGCGCGCCTCGAGGAGCTACGCCGGGCCGAAGCGGCCTCCAAAGAGCGCGCCGCACTGTTCCGCGAAGTTGCGCTCAAGTTGAAGCGCATGATCGACGCCGGCGAGCTCCAGGTACTGCTGCGCAGCGGTCGCATGGTGCTCGTGCTGCCGAACGACGTGCTCTTCGACTCCGGCAAGGCCGAGGTCAAGGCGCGCGGCAAGCAATCGCTTGCCGCGGTGGCGACCGTCCTCGCGAGCCTCGAGGGGCGCAAATTTCAGGTGGCTGGCCACACCGACGACCAGCCGATCCGCTTTTCCGGTTTCGCGTCGAACTGGGAGCTGTCCACGGAGCGCGGCCTCCGGGTCGTGGAGTTCTTGCTCAAGAGCGGCATGAAGGCCGAGACGCTGTCAGCCGCCGGCTACGGTGAGTTCGACCCCGTCGTGCCCAACGACTCGGCCGATAATCGCACGAAGAACCGCCGGATCGAGATCACGCTGGAGCCCCGCATCGACGAGCTCGTGGCCGTCCCCGAAGTGCCATGACCATCCGACTCGAGTTCGTCGGCGGAGCCGGAACGGTCACCGGGTCGCGCCATCTGGTGCACACGCCCCAGGCGACCATCCTGCTCGATTGTGGGCTCTATCAAGGGCGAAGGCTCGACTCGCGTCGCCAGAACCAGGAGCTCGGGTTCGACGAAAGCCGGATCGACGCCGTCGTGCTCTCCCACGCGCACATCGATCACTCTGGCGCGCTACCAGTCCTATCCAAGCGCGGCTACGGCGGTTCGGTGTTCGCGACACCGGCGACGCGCGATCTGTGCGCCGTGATGCTGCAAGACTCGGCGCAGATCCAGGCCGCGGACGCGCGCTACCTGAATCGAGCGATCGAGCGCGGAGAGCTGGAGAGCGAGCCGGTCGAAACTCTCTACGATGCGAGCGACGTCTCGCGCCTGCTCTCGCAGTTCCTGACGCTTCCGTACCGCCGAAAGCAAACCATCGCACCCGGCGTCGCGCTCACCTTCCTCGACGCCGGCCACGTCCTAGGCAGTGCAATCGTCGTGCTGGACATCGACGACTACGGCCAGCCGCGGCGCCTGGTATTCACGGGCGACCTCGGACGCCGGCACATGCCGATCCTGCGCGACCCGGAGGTGCCGAGCGGCGCCCACGTCTTGCTGAGCGAGAGCACGTACGGCGACCGCACGCATCCGCCTTTCGAGGCGATGGACCAGGAGCTCGCGGAAGTGATCGAGCGCACGCGCCGGCGCGGAGGCAAGGTGGTGATCCCGTCCTTCGCCCTCGAGCGCGCCCAGGAGATCGTCTTTTCGCTGAAGAAGCTGAAGGAGCGAGGGTTGCTCTCCGAGCTCCCCGTTTACATCGATTCGCCGCTGACCGTGCGGATCACCGACGTGTTCCGGATGCACCCGGATTGCTACGACCAGGAAACGCGGGCGCTGCTCCAAGACGGTGGCTCGCCGTTCGAGTTCGAGGGTCTGCGCTACGTGTCGTCCCTGGAGGAATCAATGGCTATCGATCGCGCAGACGGCCCGTCGGTGATCGTCGCGGCGAGCGGCATGTGCGAGGCCGGCCGGGTGCTGCACCACCTGAAGGCAACCATCGGAGATCCGCGCAACACGGTGCTGATCGTCGGCTTCCAGGCGGAGCATACCCTCGGACGGCGGCTGGTCGAGCGGCGCGAGCGCGTGCGCATCTTCGGCGTCGAGCACGTCCGGAGGGCACAGGTCGCCGTGCTCAACGGCTTCAGCGCGCACGCCGACCAGGCGGATCTCGTGGCTTTCGCCGAGGCGGTGCGAGAGCGAGGCCCTCTCCGCACCGTCGTGCTGGTGCATGGAGAATCAGCCGCTCAGCGCGCCCTCGAGCGCATCCTCACGTCGCGCTATTTTCCCGACGTTCGTAGGCCCGTCCGCGGCGACGTGTTCGAAGTCTGAAGTCGCTACAAGGAGGCTCCGCATGAAACCGTTTCGAGACAAGAAGAGCGTGTGGTGGATGGTGGGGGTGGCGGCGGTGCTGATCGCGCTATTCGTCGCGTTCGTTGCCGTTCCTTCCATGACTCCGAGCCCCAGCGGCGGCGTCGAGGTCGACGTTCCGAAAATGCAGAACGTTCCGCCACCTGCCGCCGAACGGATGAAGCTGGAATCTCAAAAAGAAGAGTAGCGGCCGGCATGCCCGGAAGGAGCGAGGTCGGCGTTGCGTGACTGGGACGAACGATTCGAGACGCGGCTCAGGGGAGAACGAGCGAAAACCGCTCGTTCGCGGCGGCTTACTCGCGGCGTTGGCCCTCGGAGTCGTGATCGCCGTGGGGTCGGGGCGTTTGCGTTGCGCGATGGGGTCGTTGAACGGATCCAGCGCCGCAACGACGAAGCGGCCCGAGGTCGGAGCGAGCGCGTCACGCCCGCGGCGATCGTCGCGCTGCCACCGCTGGCGGTGAAGGCGCCGCTGATCGAGCGACCGGGAAAAGACGAGCACGGCTACCCACGCTCTTACGTGGATCGCGTGGGTCTGCGCACCCTGCTGCTGCGAGAGAAGTATCAGGAGCTAACGCGGTATCTCGAGCAGTTTCAGGCCGATTTCGAGGCCGACTTTCACGCGGAGTACTTCCTCAACGACGCCGCCGAGGCCTTCGAGACCGCAGAGAGGGAGCTCGAGCCCCGGTTCGACGCCTGGGTTTCGGCCACACCGGCCTCGTTCGCTCCTTACCTGGCGCGGGGCGCGTACCGATTCGCGGTCGGCGTTGCCGGGCGCGGCTTCGCCTACGCCCCGAAGACGAACAGTGAGAACTTCGCGGCCATGAACGCGGCGTTCCGACCGGCGTTTGCCGATCTGGAGCAGGCGCTCTCCAAGAACCCGCGCGTGATCCCCGCGCTGCGCGATCAGATCCGGATCGCGTTCGTCGGCGGAGAGTATCGGTCCCGGTTCCATACGATCGCGAAGCGCGCCTTCGCGGTCTGCCCGGGATGTTATCCCGTTCGCTACAGCTACTTGGTCGGCCTCCAGCCGCGTTGGCTCGGGAGCTACGAGGAAATGGAGAGCGCGGCTCGGTCTGCGCCGCGCTCAGTAAATCCGCGGTTCACCACCCTCCGGGGCTACGTCGACTGCGGTCGCGCTCAGCTCGCCGACGAGGCGAATGACCTGGCTAGCGCTCTTCGCCACGTCGAACGCGCGATTGCCTTGGGAGAGGAACCCGAATTTCTTCGCGTTCGCGGCCGGTACCTCGCGCGTCTGGGCGAGGTCAAGCGGGCGCTCGAGTCACTGACGAAAGCGATCGAGCGCCGTCCGCAGGATCCGGCGCTCTTGTTGGAGCGCGCGCAAGTGTACGCATACGAGTCGAAAGATTATCCAGCGGCGTATCCCGACTTGATGCTCGCGTTACAGCTCAAACCTGCCGATCTGGACGCTCACGAAGTCCTGCCGCTCGTTGCTCAGGGGCTTACCAAGCTCGGTTGGCAGGCGCATCAGGAGCGGCGAAACCAAGAGGCCATTGTCCTACTCGATCAAGCCACGGAGCTTCTGCCCAGCCGCGACCTGGAAGCACGCCGTTTCGAGGTGCTCACCAGCGGCTTCAACGGTTCCGACGAGGCGGTCACCAAGCTCGAGAGCGAGGCCAACGCGCGC
>JALYWZ010000917.1 GCA_030852505.1 Myxococcota bacterium
ACCCGACCTGGCGCGCGCTCGAGTTCTCGTTAGAGCGCGCACACTCTTACAGCTTCGCCTTCGAGAGCGAGCGCGGCGAGTCCTCGGCCAAGTTCAGCGCCGTCGCGCATGGCGATCTCGACGGCGATTCGGTTCAGAGTACGCTGTCGATGGACGGTGAGTTCGTGCCGCATTCGGCCGTCAAGCTCTCACCGCTGGACGTGCAGAATGAAATCGAATAGCGGCGCGCGCTCCACGCTCTTCGTGCTGTGCATCCTGGCCGCCTCGGTCGTGGCCATCCATTTCACGCGCGCCGCGCTGTTCTCGCGCTACCAGGCGGTACGCCGGCAGAAAGACGTGTACTTCCTGCCGTCCGCGGAGCTCACGCGGAGCGCGAGCCTCGGCTACCGCTCAGCGCTCGCCGATCTGCTCTACGCGCACGTGTTGGTCTCCTACGGTCAACACTTCCAGGAGAAGCGCCGGTTCGAGTTCGTCGCACAGTACCTGGATGCGATCACCCGGCTCGACCCGACGTTCCGCGAGCCGTATCGGATGGCCGACACGCTGATCACGCTCCAGCCCGAGCCGCCGCGCTTCGAAGACTACCAGGCCGCGCGCGCCCTTCAGGAGCGCGGTTTGAAGCAATTTCCGAACGACAGCGAGCTGTGGCTGATCGCCGGTCAATTCTCGGCTTACCTGGCCGCAAACTGGGTCCCCGAGGAGCATCGCGAAGAGTACCGGCTCGACGGAGCCAAGAAGCTCTCGCGCTCCTGCGAGCTCATCAGCTCGAACCAGAACATTCCACACCACTGCATCACTGCTGCGCGCCTGTTCGACCAGGCCGGGCAGCTCGGCGCCGCGCAGCGCTTCCTCGAGCGTGTGCTCACGATCTCCGAAGATCCCGAGATCCGCAGCATCGCCGGCGGTTACCTGCAGTCGATCGCCGGAGAAGGCCAGCGCTCGAAGATCGAGGACAGGTTCCGCCGCTTGCGCCAGCTGTGGGCCAACGATCTGCGTTTCGTCTCGCGTGAGCAGCTCCAGCTCCTCGGCCCCGGCTTCGACCCCGCCCGCTGCGCCGGCCCCCGCTCCCCGAGCCCCGAATGCGCGACCACCTTCCGCGACTGGGGGGAGCTCGTCTCGGACGACTAAGAAAAAATGATGTGCGTCCCTTTACGAGGGATCAACAGGAAGGCGCGAAGGGGGGAAGATCGGATGGGACTTTTTCGAGGGTGAAGCAGCAGCCTCATCGACGATGGACCGTTTGCGGCCGCTCCGCCGCTGACGAGCAGACGCGGCAGATCATCCCCCCAAAAATCCTCTGACCTTCCTGTCTTCCCGCCTTCCTGTTGCTCGATCGTCCACGCCGCAAGGCGCCGCGGCTAGGCCGGGAAGGGCGCGGAAGGTTAGTCGAACTTGGCCACGACGCTGATCGTCTTGCCCGCGCTGGCGTTCACGCCCTTGGCTTTGCGGCCCTTCTCGGGGTGGACGAAGATCACGGTGTGCATGCCGGGGTCCACCGAGGCGGACTTGGGCGTCGGACCGAGCGGCTTGCCGTCGAGGATCACGTTCGAGGACGGGATCGAGTTGAAGTTGAGCTTGGCCTTGCCGGACTTGGCTTCGCTGCCGCCACCCGAGGTTCGCGGCGGAGCGGCGGGCGCGCTGTGGCTGCCGCTCGAGGTCGAACGGTTGGCGGCGACGGGCGGCAGCGGGTTCTCTTCCGAGGCCGAGCTCGAGCCGCCACTCTCGAGGTCGATGATGAACGTGCGCTCGGCCTGGCCGTCCTCGAACTCGATGCGTTGCTCGTAGGTCTTGTAGCCGGGCTTGCTGGCCACGATGCGGTACGGCTTGTCGACCTGGATGTCGACCGCGAGCGGCAGCTGCGGCACCGGGCGGCGCTCCGAACCACTCACCAGCAACACCGTGGCGCCGTCGGCATTGGCGCCGGGCTTGATGGTCGCGAGGCCCTTCTTCACCCGAAGCTTGGGCTCGATCGTGACCAGCTGGTTCGGCTCGATCGTGACGCTGCGCTCGAGTGGCTCGTAGCGGTCGCTGCCGTCGATCTTGATGCGGTGCTCGCCGGGGCCGATTTCGCTGATCTCTTGCGGCAGCGGGCCGACCTCTTTGCCGTCGAGCCAGAGCTTGAGCCCGCGGCCCTCGGCCTTGACGCTGAGACCCGTCGCGCCGCCGCGCGACAGCGACACGTTGTAGACGGCCTCGTCACCTGCCTCGACCTTGACGCCCTGGTCAGCGGTCGGCTCGAAGCCGGCCCCGCGCACCTTGACCAGGTGGGTGCCGCTCGACAGCGCTTCGACGCGACACGGCGAGGAGCTGCAGCGCTTCTTGCCGTCGACGATCACCTCGAGATCGGTGACCGCGGTGTTGCCGGGGCCCGCGACCGTGACCACCAGCGAGCCGTCCTTCGGCAGCATCAAGAACACGACGCCCGCCACGACCACGGCGAAGGCGATCGCCGCGGCGATCAGCATCGTGTTGCGCGAGCGCGCGAAGGGCATGTCCGAGATCGCGTTCGGTACGCTCGACGCGATCGCGCTCGGGCGTCCGCTCGGCAGCGCGCGCGGTGGCGGCAGCGAGGGCGCGGGAACACCGCGCCCGATGGTCGGCG
>JALYWZ010000918.1 GCA_030852505.1 Myxococcota bacterium
GCGCAGCACGCTGAGCACGAGGTACGCGCTGCCCACGGCCTGGCGGCGGCTCGCGCTCTCGGCGCTCAGGCGCTCGAGCAGCGAGAGGTAGCGCAGCATGCGGAACAGCGAGAGGAAGGTCAGCGCCACCAGGCGGTGCGCCTCGACTCCGGGCACGCTGCGGATCAGGTCGAGGACCTGCGCGGAGCGAATGCGATCGAACTCGGGGCGGAACTCGAGCGCGTTCAGCGGGTTGAAGAACGTGTTGCGGTCGATCTCGCGATACAGCGAGGCGAGCAGCGTGTGGAACAGGCGGTACGAGACGCGCTGGGCGCGCACGATTCCGTCGGCGAGCTCGGCCGTGCCGATCAACGCCCGGCGCAGGGCGATCAGGCTCTCTTCCGGCGTGCGCTGACTGCCGCCCTCCGACAGCAGCCGAGTTCGCGCCTGGTCTTCGGGCAGCACCGTCTCGAGGTAGCGGTGGAAGACCAACGCGCGCTCGCGATTGCCGAGCAAGATCCGCGACAAGCCCGCGGCGCGCGAGAAGCCGTCGCAGGCGAGCTGGGTCGCCGAACGGAAGTTCTGAGCGACGACCGGCACGCGTCGCGGCTTGCCGGGGTGGTTGCGAGGATTCGAGAAGCAGGCCGCGGCCTTGAGCAACACCTCGAACTCGAACAAGACCTCTTCCTTGTTCTCGAGCTCGAGGCTGTCGTGCCACGCGTCGCGCTCGACGCGCTGCTCGCGCGCCAGGCGGCGAGTGCCGCTGAGGAGCGCCGCATACGCGTCTTCGCCCCCGAGCGACGGCGGGATCAAGCTACGCCGTGCCGACGCGTCCATGCCGAGCCGGGATCAGCGCTTGAAATCGAAGGGATAGTTGACGGTGCTTTCCATGCCGCGCGACGAACGCGGAAATTTCATGGTTTTCAGCACGGCGAGCGCGCAGTCGACCACCACTGGCTCGACGATGTCGGAGCGCTCGCGGTTGAGCTCGGCGGTCTTGACCTCGCCCTTGGGGTTCAGGACGAAGTAAAGGGTGAGCGTGCCCTCGAGCTCGGGGATCTTCTTTTTGCCCTTCTCGTAGCAATCGCGGAACGGCTGGCGGTTGTCTCGGATCACCTGGGCGATGACCTCGCTGGTGCGCGTCTCGCCGTTCGGGTCTGCGGCGGGCGCGGCGGGCGCGGGCTCGGCGCTCGGCGCAGCTGCCGTTTCCGTGGGAGCGGGCTCGGGCGCGCTCGGCGGCTCGACCACCTCGGCTTCGGTGATCGGCGAGACAGGCGGCTTGTCCGGGCCGCAGGCAAGGCTGAGGAGAAGGCCCAAGCTCACGAGGTGCGGCAAAGCTTTCATGCGCCGGGATGGTAGTGCAGCTCCCGGGGTTTCGGGTGATTTCTAGCCCGCCTGCAGGAACGGGTGCCACTCCGCGAACGGCTCGCGTGTGATCAGGCGGATCCCAAACGCGCCCGTCTTGCCCGAAGCAGATCACGATCGGCGCGGGCGGCGGCTCCGAGAAAATCCCGGCGAGGCCGGCCGGGGCCTGGCTTCAGGCGACGCTGGACGCGCGAGGTTTCAAACACCGAAACCCCCAAAAAACCCTAGCCTGCCTGCAAGAATGGATGCCACTCGGCGAACGGCTCGCGTGTGATCAGGCGGATCTGAGTCGCGGTCGTCCAGCGCGGGCGGTGTGGAACCGAGAGCAGCGCCATGCCCGCCTCGGCCGGAGTGCGCCGGCCCTTGCGCAGGTTGCAGGTGCGACACGAGACCACCAGGTTCTCCCACGAGTCGAGTCCGCCGCGGGAGCGCGGGACGACGTGATCCACGTTGAGGTCACGCTGGGTCGGGCTGCGGCCGCAGTACTGACACTGGAAGCCGTCGCGGATCATCAGGTTGCGGCGGGTCAGACGCACCGCAACGCGCGGTGCCCGATCGTAACGCAGTAAATGCAGCACTCGTGGAACGCGCACTTCGCCGCCGACGATCGGCAAGCCGTCGTCTTCGCTGCGAACGGGCTGCGTCAACCACGACTGGAAATCGTACGTTTCTCCCGAATCGACGGCATGCGCGGCATCGCTGAACAACAGCACTACGGCACGGCGTACGGTCGCAACACTCACCGGGGCGAAGTGCCGATTGAGGAGCAGCACCGGCAGCGTGAGCACGTCCCTTTCGGTCCGGCGTGTCGCGCGGGGTGTTCCCAAGGAATTCACGCTCGTGAAGGATAGTCCAGATCGGGGGAGTTGGCGACTTGCCCCGGAGAAACCCGCGCGCCGATCCGAACGTAGATCATTGCACGAACGGCGCTCCCTCGCCCCTGGCGGCCCCGCAGCGCCGTTCCGAGAACAGGAGTTCACCATGGTGAAGGCATGGGTGTTCGGTTCATTGGTGGCGGGGGCGACGCTGTTCGGGACGGCGCTGTACATCCAGACGCGGCCGCTCGCGTTCACGCAAAACGGAATCGTTGCTTCGCCCGAGCCCGCGCGCGCGGTCGAAGCGCCCGAGCTGCCCACGCTGATCGAGCCGCTCGGCGACGTGCGCGTGGACGCTCTCGAGCTCGCGCCGATCTACATCACGCCGCGACCGATCGCGGTCCCGGCCGAGAAGGCCGCGCCCGCCCTCGAGCCGTGCTC
>JALYWZ010000919.1 GCA_030852505.1 Myxococcota bacterium
TCGCCACGCTGTACGCGGGCGAGCTCGACCCCGACTTCGACGACGGCTTCGAGAATGGCGTGCACGGTCTGTATCGGATTCCCGGCGAGGCGCACGCCTCCGACGCTTGGGGCTCGATCGCGGCCTGGGCCTTCGGGTTGTCGCGCGCACTCGACGCGCTCGAGAAAATCGATGACGTCGACGCGAGCCGCGTTGCCGTGCTCGGTCATTCGCGGCTCGGGAAAGCGGCGCTGTGGGCGGGGGCGCTCGATCAGCGCTTTGCGGCCGTGATCTCGAATTGCTCGGGTCACGGCGGCGCAGCGCTGTTTCGCCGAAAGCTCGGCGAGCGGTTGCATCACCTGACCGCGCGCTTCCCGCATTGGTTCGCCGGCAATTTGCGGCGCTACGAGCACGCCGAAGCGGAGCTCCCGGTCGATCAGCACCAATTGCTGTCTCTGATCGCGCCGCGCCCGCTGTTCGTTGCGAGCGCGGAAGCGGATCTCTGGGCAGACCCACGCGGCGAATCGCTGAGCCTGGCGCACGCCGCTCCGGTTTACGCCCTCTTCGGAGCTCCCCATCGCGCGGCGTATCACCGTCGCGCCGGCGGACACGGGCTAACCGAGGCGGACTTCCTTCGCTCCCTCGAGCTCGTGGAGCGCTGGCTTCGCGCCTAGCGGCGGCGTGACTCGCGTCGGATCGATTTGGCGCGGGTGTGCCAACTGTGCCGTGCCGCCACTCGTTTTTACGGGAGTATTCGGTGACTTCTCCGGCACGGGCGTTGCAGATTTTCCAGCATGCGTCGCTCCGCCACGGGCCCGGACCCGCTGTTGCTGCTGATCCTGTCGACGGTTGGGCTCGGTACGGGCGCCGCGTGCGGCGGAGAATCGAGATCCGGGGCGGCACCCGAAGCGACAGGCGGACTCGACACGGGAGGCAGCAGCTCGGGCGGTAAGACGTCCGGCGACAACGCCACGGGAGGCTCGCCCACTGGAGGCGGGACAACCTCGGGAGGCACGACCGGAGGCATGACCGTCACCGCGAGTGGTGGCACATGGACTGGCGGGGCCCTTGGAACCACGGGAGGCGCGGTGGCGGGAGGAGGAGCTGCGCCGATGACGGAAGGCGTGCTCGGCTGTTCGAATCCGTCCTATCCGTTTGGTGAAGAGTCGGGTCTCGTGGCTTGCGACGGAAACTTCCTCCACCGCGCCGAGGCCGGAAAGTGCCCGCAAACGCCGCTCCGGCCGGGCGAGCCGTCGGGTGCCGCAGCACCGGGGTGCGAAGCCGACGCCGACTGCGCTCACTTGCTGAACGGTCGTTGTCTCTTCGAATTCGGCACGGTCGGCTCGCGATGCGTGTCCAGTTGCGAGACGGACGAGGACTGCGGGGCAGGCTACCTCTGCTCCTGCGGACCCGTCGCGAACCAGTGCGTTCCATCCAACTGTCAAACCGACGCCGATTGCGGCGAGGGTCTGCTCTGTACGGCGTACGACGAGCTGCGAGGATGCATGACCTTTCGCGGGTTCGCTTGCCAGGTCGAGAGCGACCAGTGCACGAGCTCCTGCCCCCCCGATCAGTCCTGCAAGGTGATGCGCTCCGGCGACCAGCTCACCCGCGCCTGCGTCGCGATGGGCGGCGCGGGCGGCACCTGTGGCCGGCCTTTCCTCGTTTCCGGGTCGGAGCGGCGCGCGCGGCCCGCCCTGCGCGACGACTGGTGCGAGCGTTGGGTCGGAGTAGGCTCGGAGCTGACCGACCCGGAGAGAGCAGCGCTCGCGGCATACTGGGAGCAAGCGGCGCTGATGGAGCATGCTTCCATCGCGGCGTTCGCGCGCTTCACGCTCGAGCTCTTGGCGCTCGGTGCCCCTGCGCGGTTGGTCGAACAGGCCTCCGCCGCGATGTTGGACGAGCAGCGCCACGCGACGACCTGCTTTTCACTCGCCAGCGCGTTTGCGGGGCAGCCACTCGGCCCCGACAGCCTGCCCCTCGAAGGGTGCCTCACCCACGTCGAGCTTGCCGAAGTCGCCGTAACGACCTTCCTCGAAGGCTGCGTGGGCGAGACGCTCGCAGCGATCGAAGCGCGAGAGCTCGCCCGGGATGCACAGGAGCCCGCA
Organism: Myxococcota bacterium; assembly: GCA_030852505.1. Lineage (GTDB taxonomy): Bacteria > Myxococcota_A > Polyangia > Polyangiales > Polyangiaceae > PMG-095. Next base: position 2,088 of record JALYWZ010000919.1, read on the forward strand.
TTGAGTCGCGCGCTCGGCCGGATCGCCGAGGACGAAGCGCGGCACTCGCTGCTCGCCTGGAGCTTCCTCGATTGGGCTCTGAAGCGTGGCGGCCCGGCCCTGGCAGCTCGCGTGAAGGAGGCGCTGCGCTCGACCCTGGCTCGAACGACCGAGTCTGTAGCGCGCGTGACCGGGCTCACGCCCGAACGAGAAGCCGCGCTGGGCCTTCCCTCACCCGCATTCCGAGCAGCCCTGCGTGACCGCGTTCTGGACGAAATTGTGAGCCCCAGCCTGGACGCGCTGCTGGCTGCGACGTCGTTAGCAGGCGAGCACGACGTTCGAGTGAGCTCCGGCGACGCTGCCGCTGCCGTTCAGTAGCGCTCGCGTGCAGGGCGTGCACACCTCGACCAGGGCGAGCCGCCGTGCGTGCGCAACCGCGCGCGCCGCAGCCAGGCCGTGCTCGGGCGCCGTAACGCCATCGAGCTGCGGTTCGGACGCGCGCGCTGACAGAGCTTGCTCGAGCGACGCTTC
>JALYWZ010000920.1 GCA_030852505.1 Myxococcota bacterium
AGAGCGGCAACGCCAGGCTGCGCGACGTCGGCGCCTTCTTGCGCGATCAAATCGTCGCAGAGTTCAAGCAGCGGGGCCGCGAGGTCACGCTCAAGTACATGGACCCGAGCTACATGATCCGCAGCGTCCCGGCCTCGGCCTCCGACAGCGTCTACTGCTGGAACATGGCGCGAAACGCCGTGCACGCCGCGATGGCCGGCAACACCGAGATGATCATCGGCCGCTGGCACGGCCGCTTCGTGCACCTGCCAATGCCGCTCGCCACACGGAAGCGCAAGCAGGTAGACCCGCAGGAAGAGCTGTGGCTCTCCGTGGTGGAAGCCACGGGCCAGCCGACGTGCTTCATGTGAGTGTTGGCGGTCGATCCGTTTAACCGTGGGGGCAGCGTCCCCACTATGTCCGGGTAGCACCGGAAGAAGCACCGGTAGCGGTAGCGGTAGAGCGCTGCGACGTCCGCCGCCGCTTCGCTGCCGGCACGGGCTGCGGTGGGCAGCGGGTGATTGCGTTGCTTGGTTCAGACCGGGTACATAGGTGACAAATTAGACCGGGAACATAGGTGACACGTTCTTGATGGGCGTGGAACCTGCGCTCCATGCTTTGGAAAGAGACGTCACCGATGAACGAGCGGTTGAGGTTTGTGGCGGCGATGTTGGAGGGGGAGGAGAGTTTTGGAGAGCTCTGCGGGCGCTTCGGGATAAGCCGAAAGCAAGGGTACAAGTGGAAGGAACGCTTCGACGCTCTACCGGCCAGCGTTGCGAGCTTTCCCTCGACTCTTGCCTGAGCTGGAATACCCCGACCACTTCGACGTCTGTCGCACCTACCCCAACGGTGTCATCAGCTGGCGCGGCTCGCAGTGTTGCCTCAAGAACGAGCTCGTCGGTCTTGAAGAGGTGGACAACGACCGCTGGCGAGTCTTCTTCGGCACCATCCTCCTGGGAATTCTCGACGTGAGACGCACCCGTGAGCTGCGCAACACGCGCAACTAGTCAGGGCCGACGGCGTCATGCCCCGAAAACGACGACGTCGGCGACGCCAACCACGGTGAAAAAGTCTCACCCATGTCGTCGGTCTGTTTTGTCACCCATGTACGCGCTTGCACCCTTTTTTGGTTGACAGCTTTTGTGACGTTCCCTGCTTCTGAGCGCTGACTCGTGCGCAATTGCCAATTGCGGCGCCCACGTCGCGCACCGTCGGCGTTTCGGGGAGAAATCGAGTCGCGAAGCGTTCGGAGCGCCGATCGCCCCGCTAAGCGCCGCTCCGAGAGCCCGAAATCGTGGGTGTATAGGAGATACCATGCTCACGCAGCTGCTCGCGCCTGCGCTTCCTCAGGGCTCGCTCGCTGGTCGCGTCCGGCGACGACCCGAGCGTCCGCATGCATCGGACTGTCCTGCGGAACGCCTGCTGGCACTCGACACGGAGCTCGCGCGTCGCGCTGGCGAGGCCGGGCGATTGCGGTTCGAGATGGGGCGCGGTCTCGACTTGCTCGAGCAGAGCGGCGGACATCACGTGCTCGGCTTCTCGTCGATCGAAGCGTACGCGCTCGAACGCTGCGAGCGCTCGGCGAGCTGGACGCAGAAAGCGCGCAGTTTGGCGCGGCGGCTCGAGGGGCTTCCGGCTCTCGCTGAAGCGCTGATTTCTGGCTCGCTCAGCTGGAGCATGGCGGCGGTGCTGGCGACCCTCGCGTCGTCGGACGACGCAGATTTCTGGCTCGCCGAGGCGTCACGCCGGACCGTGCGAGAAATGAAGGCCCTCGTGCTCGAGAAGCGGGGGGTGGCGGAGGAAGGTGAACCGCTCGAAGCCGAAGCCGAAGCCGAGTTGCGCACGTTGACGCTCACCGTGCCGCGCGAGGACGCCTGGTGCTTCGAGCAAGCAAAGTTACTCGGACGGCACCTGGGGGAGCGGACGAACGCCGACTTCCTGCTCGGCTTGGTCGCCGAGTCGACCAGCACCTTGTGCAGCGAGCTGCCGCGCACGGCGATCGAGCTGCCCGACGACGAGGCCATGAGCCCGCAGCGCGCCTGGGAGCAAGAGCTCGCCCGCATGCGGGCCGAAGCGGAAGATCGCTGCGAGTCACACTTCCGCCGCAATCCCGAGCCACGCCCACGCGTCGAACCGTTGCTCTGGCCCAAGCAGCCGGAGGCCGTCGATCGGCAGCTGCGCGAGCTTTCGCGCGAATCGGTGGGGCGCGAGGTCGCTTTCGGGCGCGCGCTCGAGGCCTTCTTTGCCGCGGACGGCTGGCGGCGGCTCGGTTATGCGACCGCGGCGCAATACGCGCGCGAGCGTCTCGGCACGAGCTTGTCCTCCGTGAAGGCCAAGCGCCGTCTCGTGAAGCGCCTCGGCCAGCTCAGATTTCTGGCGGATGCCGTAGACCGCGGCGAGCTCGGCTACGAAGCGGCGCGACTCGTCGCCGAGGTGGCGACCGGCTCCACGATTGAAGCCTGGGTGACGCGCGCCACCGAGCGTACGCTGCGACATTTGCGCGAGGAGATCGACTCGGCCGAGCTGCTGGCGCGGTGGTCCGAGAGCACGGCCGTGCTCCCGCCGAGCGACGCCGAAGTGCGGCGCGTGGAAGACCTGGAGCGCGCGGTCGTCACG
>JALYWZ010000244.1 GCA_030852505.1 Myxococcota bacterium
CGGTCACCCTGACGCAGGGCGCGGGCTTCGTGGACGTCACGTTCGTGGCCGACTCTCCCGTGTACGACCCCGACGGCTTCGACGCGCAGCTGGTGCGGCAGATCGGCTTCGAGCTCAGAACCTTCGGTGGCCGCAGCACGAGCGCTGCGACCGTGCTCATCGACGCGATTGGGTTGTGAGAAACGGGACGCTCAGGCGCGGCGTACCAGGCGCGCTGCCGGATCTGCCGGCACCGTGAACCGGAAATCCGGCAGTTGTTCGACGAGCGCGCGATCCCAGCTCGTCGGATCCCGCAGCTGATCTGCGAGAAAGTCGACGACGGCGCGCACCTTGGTCGAGAGCTGGCGTGCCGACGGGTAGACCGCGAAGATCGCCGTCGGTTCGAACTCCCAATCCGCGAGCACGCGCACGAGCTCGCCCGAGAGCAGCGCCGGCCCGACCGACAAGGTTGCCCCCATGGTGATGCCCATGCCTTGCTTCGCCGCCTCGGTCAGCGCTTGCACGTTGTTCGACGCTACGCGGCCCGAGACGGTGATGCTGACGGGGCCTTCCGGACCGAGCAGCTTCCACTCGCGCGGCCTGGCGAAGCCCGTGAACAGAATGCAGTCGTGTTGGCTGATGAGCTCGTTCGGGTGCTGGGGCACGCCACGGCGCTCGAGATAACCGCGTTCGGCCACGAGCACGCGGTGGTTCGAGCACAAACGCCGGGCAATCAGCCGTGAATCGGCGAGCGAGCCGATGCGGATCGCTAGATCCATGCCCTCTTCGACCAGATCCACGTAGCGATCGGTGAGCGAGAGATCGAGCGTGAGCTCCGGATACAGGCTCAACAAGGGCTCGATCAACGGCGTGATGTACATCTGTCCGAACACCACCGGCGCGCTGATGCGCAGATTGCCGCGCGGCTTGACCGCGGTCATCTGCACCTCGGCCTCGGCGTCGGCGAGATCGACCAAGATCTGCGAGGTGCGGGCGTGGAAGGCGGCGCCTGCTTCGGTCAGCGACAGCTTGCGCGTGGTGCGCTGCACGAGCCGCGCGCCGAGGCGCTCCTCGAGCCGCGTCACGATCCGGCTCACGCCGGAGGGGCTGAGCCCGAGCTCGTCGGCTGCCTTCGCGTAGCTCGAATGCTTCACGACGCAGTGGAAGACGGTAAGCTCGAGGGTTTCGGTGACCATGAGGAGCTGGCGGCCGGCAGCAGAGTCTAGACCGAGCCGGGAATGCGGCTGTACCCTCCTGCAAAAGCCGACAAAAACGGCTGTTTATCGCTGTGTCACCTTACGGGCAGCGCTGCGGGCGGCTTCCCGGCCTACCGTTCCGTGAGCCGCAGCCCTGTCGCGGCTGCGGACGCGGCCGGCTTTACCAAGACGCGGCGTCACGAATCCGAGCCCCAACCGTACCGGGTGTCACGAATCGTGACGGCGAGTCGCGGCGCGCAGCGAAACTCGAGCGCAAGCAGCGGCCGCGCAGGCCCGAGAAAACGCGCGAAGAGGCATGTTTAATGCTGCTTCGTGATTCGTGACGCTGCATCAAGAGTGTCTTGCCTCCCATGTAGTTCCGTTGATCGGAAGCCGCGTGATTAAGTGCTTGCAGCTGAAGGACAGGAACATGGCAACCCAGCAAACCAACCGAGAGACCGTCGCGTTCTACCGTCGGAACGAGCTGTTCGGCGTCGAGGCGCGGACCTTCAACGACTGTTCGCGGGCTTTTCGCTGCTACGCGACCGACTTCGAGTTCATGACCCCCAGCAGCTGGCGCGGTGAGGTCTGGCACCGCCGCCGCCAGCACCTGCTCGAGCCGGGCACCGTCCTGTGCGCGCACCCGGGGGAGGTCTTCCTGTCCCGCAAGGTGCTCGAGGGCGGCTCACTGAGCTCCCTGATGGTCGACCCGCAAGTGTTGGCCAGCTACGCGGCCGAGCACCAGCTGTCTCCGAACCGCCTGCAGCTCCGAGCCCTGACCCGGGTCTCGAGCCAGCTCGATGCCAGCTTGATCCGCGTGTTCGAGACGATCCGCCCCGGGTCGAGCCCGCTCGAGCTCGAGAGCAGCTTCGTGGAGTTCATTGCCGCGATGGCGGGCGAGTTGATCGACGACAGCGTGCGGGCCCTCGCGCCGCGAGCGGACTCGGACCTGCGCGTCGCCGAGCGCGTTCGGGAGTGCTTGCACAACGACGCTTCGGCCACGCTCGATCTGACGTCGCTCGCCAACCAGACCGGCATGAGCCGCTTCCAGGCGCTGCGCGCGTTCAAGCGCCGCTACGGTCTGCCGCCGCACACGTATCAGCTGCGTGTTCGGCTCGGGCTCGCGCAGAAGTCGCTGCGCGAAGGGCTGCAGCCCGCGCACGTCGCCGCCGAATACGGCTTCGTCGATCAAAGTCATTTGACCCGGCACTTCAAGCGTCTCGTCGGCGTGACCCCGGCGCAGTACGCGCGCATCGGGAGCGCTGCCTCTCGCTGATCCCGTGGCAAGGACCCGCGGGGGGCTAGCTTTCCCGGGTCGAAAACCGGGTTTTGCGAGCCGGTAGCACCTTTCTCAGATTCGTGTTACTCGCGCTGTCGATGAAATTCGGCTTTTTCTCGGGGATCTTCGCGCCGTCGCTCCTGACGGCGATCCCTGCGATCGCCGAGCCGGCTGCCGAGGTGCTCGTGAAGGGGGAGGCACCGCCGCGCAGTGCGAGCGAGACCCAGCGCGACCGCCGCGTGATCGAAGCGGCACCCCACCACACCGCGAGCGATGTGCTGCTCACGGTGCCCGGCGTGTACGTCAGCCAGCACAGCGGGGAGGGGAAGGCGCACCAGATCTTCTACCGCGGCTTCGACGCCGTCCACGGTCAGGATCTCGAGATCACGGTCGCCGGCGCCCCCGTCAACGAAGTGAGCAACGTGCACGGCCAGGGCTACGCCGATCTGCACTTCGTGATGCCGGAGGTGATCGAGCGCGTCGTGGCTCGGCCCGGCAGCTACGATCCGCGGCAGGGTGACTTCGCCGTCGCGGGCAGCGTCGAGCTCGAGCTCGGGTATGCGGAGCCCGGCGTCACGGCCAGGGCTGGCATCGGCTCGTTCGGGGCGCGGCGCACGTTCCTCGCCTATCACCCCGAGGGCGCGCCGGAGGCGACCTTCGCTGCGGTCGAGCTGCAATCGACGGACGGCTTCGGGCAGGGACGCGCGGCCAGCCGCGGCTCCGGGATCGGCCAGGTCGAGCTCGAGCTCGGCGCCGGATACCGCGCGCGCTTGATGGCTTCGAGCTACGCGGCCCGCTTCGGCTCTGCCGGCGTGCTGCGGCTCGAGGACATCGAGAGCGGCAAAGTCGGACGCTTCGACAGCTACGACACCGACCAGGGCGGCCGCTCTCAGCGCACGCAGCTCGTGGCCACGGTGACGCGCGTCGCCGACGGCTTCGACTTCGGCGTCGCCCCGTACTTCGTGCGTCGCTCGCTGATCCTTCGCTCGAACTACACCGGCTATCTCGAGGACCCGGTGCTCGGCGACTCGACGCAGCAGCTCAACGAAGCCTCGACGCTCGGCGCGCGCGCCTGGTACAAGCGCCGGCTGCGGTTGTTCTCGGAGTCGGACTCGGTGGAGGTGGGGGCCTCGATGCGCGGCGATTTCATCGAACAGTCGCAGCGCCGGCTGAGCAGCGTCGACGAGCGCGTGACGCGCACCGAGCTCGACGCCGACGTGCGCGCCGCCGACATCGGGGCGTACCTCGACTTCGAGCTGCACCCGATGCGTCGCGTGCGGCTGCGCGGTGGCGTGCGCGCGGACGAGCTGTCCTTTTCTGCGGTGGATCGCGGGGAAAATGCCGGAACTGCCCGGACCTCGCAGGGCCTGCACCTTGGCAAGAAGGGTACGCTCGAGGTGGGCGTCGTGCAGGGCGTGAGCGCCGTCGCGAGCTACGGCGAAGGCTTTCGTTCGCCACAAGCGCGGAGCCTCGGAGACGGAGAGCGCACTCCGTTCACGGAGGTGACATCGATGGAGGTCGGACTGCGCATGAACGACGGCGAGAGCGTTCGCTTCGCCACGTCCGTTTACCGCACGGCGCTCGAGCAAGATCTCGTGTTCGACGAGGCCACATCGCGAAACTTGCCGGCGCCGGGCAGCGTTCGCCTCGGCTGCGTCGCAGATTTCGTGGCCGAGCCCACGGATTGGTTCACCTCAGCGCTCGGCTTCACTTACACGCATGCCGAGTTCAGCGAGTCGGGCGGGCGCTACCAGGAGGGGGAGCTCGTGCCGTTCGTGCCTCAGGTCGTCGTGCGCACGGATTTGAGCGTGAAGCGCGCGCTGCGCCGGCTCGGGACGCGCGAGCTGATCGGGCGGGCCGGCGTTGCCACGAGCTTCGTTTACCGCCGGCCGCTGCCGTACGCTGAATTGGGCTCCGACGTGATGGTCGTGGACGCGCAGGCGGGGGTGCGCTTCGGCGAATTCGAGCTCGTCGGCGAGGCCTTCAACCTGTTCGACCGCGACTACTACGACGGCGAGTTCGTCTACGCCTCGGCCTTCGAGCGGGGGGCCATCGCTTCGCAGATCCCCGTGCCCCACGTGACGGCGGGAGCGCCGCGGTCGTTCTTTCTCTCGCTCGCCGTCTACCTGTGAATGCCATGGCCTTACGAAACTTCGATCCAGCCAAGGCGCCTCGAGTATCGCGGCGGGCCTTCACCGCGTTGGGCGGTGGCATCGCTCTGGCGCTCGGTCAGCTCGCGCTGGGTGCCGCTCAGACCGCCTGCAGCGGCAGCGACAGTACCGGCCGCAAGCGCGTCGAGCTCGTGACGCGCGTTCGAGCCGATACGCTCGCCTTCACCAACGCGTTCGACTGGGCGATCGCGCTCGATCGGGCCCTGCTCTCGCTCGGACCGCTGCGCTACCTGGAGGGGGCGCCCGTCGCTTCTCGCGCGAGCTTCGGTATCCGCGCAGCCCACGCACACCCAGGCCACTACGTGGAGGGTGGCACGCTCGGAGAGATGCTCGAGCCGACGACGGTCGACCTGACCGCCGGCGTGACCGAGGTGTTTCGCGGCCCCGGCGTGACCGGCCAGGCGCTTTCGGCTCGATTCGCCTTCCAAGACCCGCCCGCGGGCGAGCTGGCCGGGGAGCTGTCGCCGCGCCTCGTGCTGGTCGAGGGCAGCGCGACTTCGGGTCCGGCCAGCTTGCGGTTCCGCGCGAGCGCCGGTCTCGCAGACATCGTCGATCCGGACGGCAATCCGTTCGTGACGGGTTGCACCTTCGAAGACGGGGACATCGTGAGCGACGGCAGCGTGCTCGTCACGGTTTCGCCCGCGCTGTGGCTCGATCAGGTCGACTTCTCCCTTCTCGAGCGGAGCGGCGACGATGCCGTCGAGCTCGACGCGAGCGGGATCCCGCACAAGGCGTTTGCGCGCGGGTTGAAGAAGGGCGCCGCCTACTCGTTCCGTTACTCGAGGAGTCAGTGATGCGTCGGTTTCTTGGATTTGGGTTGGTTGCGGCTTTCTCGCTCGCCACGCTGGTGGCCTGCGGATCGGAGGACGGCGAGGACGGAAGCGGCAGCGTGACTTTCAGCGCGTGGGGCGAAGAGTTCATCGAGCAGGGGATCCCCGCTGAAGAGCTCGAAGACGGCTGGTCCGTGAAGTTCGAGCAGTTCCTGATCTCGCTCGGCGGCATTTCGGTGCACGACCGCGCCGGCAAGGGCAGCGAGCTCGCAGGCAACTGGCTGCTCGACCTGGTCCAGCCCGGCCCTCACGAGCTCGGCACGCTCGACCTCACCGCCAAGGCCTGGCCACTGGTCGGTTACGCGGTCCGTCCGGTTGGTTCGAGCACCGAGGCCCACGAGAGCGCGACCGACGACGATCTCGAGCTCATGCAGAAGGGCGAGTACAGCGTGTACGTGTCCGGCACCGCGACGCTCGACGACGTGACCAAGACTTTCGCCTGGGGCTTCACGAACGGGACCGAGTACAGCGACTGCGTCTCGGAGATCGACGGCAAAGAGGTCGAGGGCATCATCGTTCCCAACGGCGGCGACGAAAAAGTCCAGCTCACCATCCACGGCGACCATTTCTTCTACGACGACCTCGCCTCCGCGGACGCCGTCCCGCGGTTCGCCCCGATCGCGGCTGCCGACGCCAACGATGACGGCGAGGTGACCCTGGGGGAGCTCGACGCTGTCTCTCTCGTCGAAATCGAGGAGGGCACCTACGGCACCGGCAGCGCCAGCCACATCGACGACCTCGGCGCGTTCGTGCGCGCCCTGACCCGCAGCATCGGCCACTTCCGGGGCGAGGGTCACTGCGTCGAAGCCGCACGGTGAATGCGCTCCGTCCGGGTTTTGGCTACGGTGAGGGCATGACGGAGCGCCTGGTCCGGTTCGGCGTCGCCATGGAGGCGCCGCTCTTGGAGGAGTTCGACAAGGTGGTGGAGCGGCGGGGTGGCACCCGCTCCGAGGCCTTCCGCGACCTCGCTCGCGCCGCGATCCTGCGCGCCCGGATCGAAGGCCCGATCGACGTCATGGCCGTGTTGACGCTGGTCTACGACCACCACGTCCGGGACCTGACGGAGAAACTGACCGAGCTGCAGCACGAGCTCGGGGAGGACGTGCGGTCCACGCTGCACATCCACCTCGACCACGACCGCTGCCTCGAGGTGATCATCCTGCGGGGCCGCGCGGACGAGCTGACGCGCGTCGCGGAGCGGTTACATGCGCTGAAGGGCGTGAAACACGGGGCGCTCGAGATCATCACGGACGTCGGGGACAGCGCGGAGCCACACCGGCACTCGCACGCTCACGGGCATTCGCATGCGCATCCCCATCCGCACGGCTCCGGGCAGGCGGCTGCGGCGGGCGATGGCGGAGCCAAGAAGCGGCGCCCGAAGCGAAGATAGATTGCGGCGACTGCGCGCGATCGCCCGTTGAAGCGGGCGCGTGGTGCGTGCGAGCATCCGCCCCATGGCAACGAAGAAACGAAAGAAGGCCCGCAAGCAAACCAGCTCCCAGGTGTCTACCGCCGCTTCGAAGATGCTCCGCGGCAAGCGCGCGAGCTCGAAGGCGAAGAAGACCGTGGCGGCCTCCGC
>JALYWZ010000921.1 GCA_030852505.1 Myxococcota bacterium
CGTCAAACACAAGAGGATGCTCTTTGCGTCCACCACGCCGTTCACGAAAGTGAGCGCGCTGTCACCCGGCGGCTCGCTCGGTGCGCGACCACCCGTGCTCGACGACAGCCCGCCGTTCGGGATCGTGACGAAGCCAGCCACGCCGCCGCTACCGCCGTTGGCGCGCCCGCCGGTGGACGGCTGCGTGGGCCGCGCGCCGATCGGCTTGTTGTATTCGGTGGAGCACGCCGCTGCGATCGCGACGACCGCGCACAACCGACCAGTCGAGCCCCGGGCGCCCATGAGCCGTAGCTTTGTCATGCGCACGGCGGGCTAGCCAGCGGGCGGGTCCGTGAGCGGCCACACGTGGTTCAAAGGCCCATGCCCCGACCCGATCCCCGGCGCAGTCTGGATGGCCCGCTCCACGTAGCGCCGCGCCCGCGCGACCGAGCTCTCGAGCGTCAGCCCCTCGGCGAGCCCGGTCGCAATCGCAGAAGACAGGGTGCAACCCGTCCCGTGCGTGGAGCGCGTCGCGATCCGCCGTCCCGTGAAGCGGTGCTCGGCCCCGTCCGCCGTGCGCAGCAGATCGACCACCTCGTCACCCTCGAGGTGACCGCCCTTGATCAGCACCGCCGAGGGTCCAAGCGTCAAGAGCGCGTCCGCGAGCCGCGGCAAGTCGTCCACCCCGCGCGCCTGGATGCCCGTCAGCACCTCGGCCTCCGGAACGTTCGGTGTCACGAGCGCCGCGAGCGGCACTAGCCGTTCGATCAGCGCCCGCGTCGCGTCCTCCTCCAGCAACCGCGCCCCACCTTTCGCCACCATCACCGGGTCGACCACGACGGGCACGCTGCTGGCTCGGCTCTCGAGCTCCGCCGCAACCCGGCGGATGATGCGCGCCGAAAACAACATTCCGGTCTTGATCGCATCCGCACCTACATCGTCCAACACCGCGCGAAGCTGCTCGGAGACGAAATCCGCATCGACCGCGAACACGCCCGTGACACCGAGCGTGTTCTGCGCCGTGAGCGCTGTAATGACGGTGGCAGCGTAACCGCCGAGCGCCGTTACCGTCTTCACGTCGGCCTGGATCCCGGCGCCGCCGCCCGAATCCGAACCTGCAATGCTGAGCACTCTGGGAAGCACGGTCGGGCAGCATCACAGAGGGCGGGCTTTCCCGCAACGTGCCGAGTCGGTTTTTGAGAGTACACTGAGCAGAGTCGTGCGCTCTCGCACTTACTTCGGGATCCTCGCGCTGGTCCTCACGGCGTGCGCGGCTCGCGTCGAGCCCGCGTCGAGCCCAGACGGCGCAACCCAGAGCGCGCGCGCGACACCCAAGAACCCGGCGGAGATCGCCGAACAGGCGATGCCCTCGGTGGTGTCGGTGGTGACCGAGACTTCGCTCGGCTCGGGCTTCGTCGTTTCGCCGAACGGCCTGGTCGTCACGAACCTCCACGTCGTCGCCGGCCGCTCTGAGGTGCTGGTGGTGATCGGCGGGGAAAAGCTGCCGGTCAAGCGCATCTACAACGGCGACATCCGGCGCGACCTGGTCGTGCTCGAGATCGAGACCCAGGGGCTGCGCGCGCTGGAGCTCGGTGACAGCGATCGCGTGCGCACCGGCGAACAAGTCGTTGCCATCGGCAACCCGCTCGGCCTCGATCACACCGTCTCGAACGGCCTGGTCAGCGCCGTGCGCGAAGTCGCGCCCGAGCTCACCATGCTGCAGATTTCCGCGCCGATCGCGCCGGGCTCCTCCGGCGGCCCGCTGTTCAACGATCGCGGCGAGGTGATCGGCGTCGCGACCGGCATCCTGGTCGGCGGTCAGAACCTGAACTTCGGCGTCCCCGTCAATTACCTGAAGCCCCTGCTCGAGTCCCCGTCACCCCTCAGTATGGAAGCCTTCGCCGAGACCACGGCGGAGCCCGAAGCGCCCCGCGTCAAGCGCCAGATCCCGAAGCATGCGCTGAGCGTCCTCGACGGCTGCAAGCCCGATTCGATCGCGCTGATGCTGGAGTCGCTCCAGACCGCGATCAACGTCGGCGCGCCCCTCTACAACGACGGCGACTACGCCAGTTGCTACCACGTGTACGAAGGCGCTGCGCTCGACCTCGAACGCAAGCTCGGCCCCTCCTGCAAGAAGGCGTCGCGCGCCCTCGCGGCCGGCCGCAAGAAGGCCTCGACGCTGCGCGAGTCCCACGAACAAGCCTGGGCGCTGCGCGACGCCTTCGACGGCTTGCTCGACGTCGTCGAGCGCTGGGCCGCCACGAACGAGTGAGCCTCGAAGTACGTGCGCGCAGCGACGAGCTTTCCGCTGGCGATCGCCGGCTGATCACGCTATCCGCTCGTTCCCGAGGCCCCTTGGCGGAATGGCAGACGCACGGGACTTAAAATCCTTTGCCAGCAATGGCGTCCCGGTTCGAGTCCGGGAGGGGCTACAACTTCCCATGCCTTACGACCGCGATCATTGGGAACGGCTCTGGCAGAAGGCGCTGCGCGAGCACGGCGACCAGGTCGCTCGGCGCCCGCCGAATGCGCATCTCTTGGCGGAGCTCGCCGACTTGCCCGCCGGGCGCGCGCTCGACGCCGGCTGCGGGCACGGCGCAGAGACGTTCTGGCT
>JALYWZ010000922.1 GCA_030852505.1 Myxococcota bacterium
GTGCGTCTCTCGATCAAACGTGGGCGTGGCGGCCGCGGGCGCCGACAAGAACCAGCAACAGAATGGCGCCGATGACGCTGCCGATGATGCCGGCGGTGTTGAAGTCCGTGACGCGGCTGTCCGTCAGCAAGGCCCCGATGAAGCCTCCCACGAACGAGCCAGCCACGCCGAGGAGGATGGTCATGCCGATGCCCATGCTCTGACGGCCCGGTAGCAGGGCGCGCGCGAGCAGGCCGACAATCAAACCGAAAACGATGAAGAGGATGATAGACATGTTGACCCTTTTTGCCTGGTGATCAGCGCTCGTTGCCGAGCCACGGCGAGCGTCGGTGCAAGCCTCGCGCCACCGCGAGTTGCGCGAGATTGCCGCTATTTTCTGCGAACGCTGCATGCTCGGCAGCGACCGTGAGGCGATCTTGCGAGCGATCGCTGCGTCACCCGTGAGTCTCGTGTCACTTCCGCCACGACTTCCAGTGTCGGACAGGTGTCGTCGGGGGCGAAGGTTTGGTAGGCGTGGATCCGAATGACTCGTGACGAAAACGCTTCGACGGGGCGCTCGGATGCGCTGGTGTTCTTCGGCGCGAGCGGCGACCTCGCGAACAAGAAGATTTTTCCGGCGCTGAATGCGATGGCGCTGCGGGGGCGGCTCGACTTTCCCGTGGTCGGCGTCGCGAAATCAGGCTGGACGCGGGAGCAGCTCGTGGCGCGCGCGCGCTCCAGCATCGAGGCCCACGGCACGTTCGACAGCGCGGCCTTCGAGCGGCTGGTGTCGCGCCTGCACTACGTCGACGGCGACTATTTCGAGCCGGAGACCTTCGCGAAAGTGCGCAGGGAGCTCGGCAACGCCATGCGTCCGGCCCACTACCTCGCCATCCCGCCGAGCGCCTTCGGTGGCGTGGTGGAGGCGATCGAGCAGGCCGGGCTCAGCCGCAACGCCCGGGTGATCGTCGAGAAGCCGTTCGGCCGCGATCTCGCGAGCGCGCGCGCCCTGAACCGCACCTTGCACGCGAAGTTCGATGAGCGCGACATCTTCCGCATCGACCATTACCTCGGCAAGGAGGCGGTTCAGAACATCCTCTACTTCCGCTTCTCGAACACGTTCCTCGAGCCGCTCTGGAACCGCGAATACGTCGAGACGGTGCAGATCACCATGGCCGAGAGCTTCGGCGTCGAGGGGCGCGGCTCGATGTACGAGGAGACGGGCGTGATCCGCGACGTGATTCAGAACCACGCGCTGCAGATCATCAGCTACCTCGCGATGGAACCGCCGACCATCAGCTACGGGGAAGCAGTGCGGGACGAGCAGGTCAAGGTGCTGAGAAACCTCGCGCCCGTGCGCCCCGAGTCGCTGGTTCAGGGGCAGTTCCGCGGCTACAAGGACGAGCGCGGCGTCGCCCCGAATTCGATGACGCCCACGTTTGCTGCCTTGCGCCTGGACCTCAACCTGTGGCGCTGGCACGGCGTGCCGTTTTACGTGCGGGCCGGAAAGAAGCTGTCCCGCAACATCACCGAGGTGACGGTGGAGCTCAAGACCCCGCCCCCGGTGGTGTTCGGCGAGGAAGCGCCCAAACAAGGCAACACCGTGCATTTTAGGTTGAGCCCGGACGTCTCGATCAGCCTGAGCGCTTCGGCGAAGCGAGCCGGAGAAAAAATGGTCGGTAAGCGCGTGGAGCTCTCCGTGACCGAAGAGCCCGCGCAAGGCGAAGAGTGGCGCCTGGACGCCTACGAACGCCTGCTCGGTGACGCCATGTCCGGCGATCCCACGCTGTTCGCTCGACAGGATCTGGTCGAGGCCGCCTGGACGGCGATCGAGCCGGCACTCAGCGCCACTTCTGCGCTGCACGAGTACGAGCCCGGCTCCAGCGGGCCGCGCGAAGCCGACGCCCTGGTCGAGGGCGTCGGTGGCTGGAACACGCCGCTGTAGCCGCTAAAGCGTCTTCAGGTACTCCACGAGCTCGTCCTTCTGCGCTTCCAGCAGGGCCGTTCCGTACTCGTGGCCGCTGTTCGAGTAGCCCTCGCGGCTGGTGTCGTATTCGAACACGTTCCCCGGTGCGGCCTTGTCGGAGCGGTAGCCGAGGTTCTCTGCGTCGAGCACGTTCGTGCCGCGCATGAACTTTTTGGGGCGCTGGGCGGGCGGCTTCAAGAGGTCGCGGATGCTGGGAACGGAGCCGTTGTGCAGGTACGGGCCGCGCGTGAACAGGCCTTCCAGAAAGTCGCTGCGGTAGCCGTCCGAGGATTGCCAGTGTTGGAACGGATAGTTCGAGGGCAAGGTGCCGAGCTTGATGCGCCAGAGAAACGAGAGGTAGAGCGACTTCTGACGGTGGGGGTCGGTCTTGACCTCCGACAGGGGAACGATGGTGTTGATCCGAGCGCCGCCCGCTGCGTGGCAGTTGGCGCATTCGCGCTGGAAAACGGCTGCGCCGCGCTGGGCTTTTGGAGCATCCACGGGAAGAGGATAGGGCGGGGGCTCGAGATCCATCGTGTACTTGTCGATGTCGAGCATCTGCTGCATGTCGATGGCCGAGCCCTTGGCGCCGATCGCGAGCGCGGAGCCGATCACGCGCTCGAGCGTCGAGGTGGAGATGCCGTCC
>JALYWZ010000245.1 GCA_030852505.1 Myxococcota bacterium
GCGCAGGGAGGGGTGGCGCTTGCGGAAGAACGCCTCGAGCCCGGCATCCCCCACCCAGACCAGGCCCGTGCTCTGACTCTTGCCCCGCTCGAGCCGGAGCTTGTTGCGAAATCCGGCGATCACGCCGGCGAGAAATGACTGCCGGCCTGCGTTGCCCTTGAGGCCGTGCTCGCGCCGGTGCTCGCGCCACAACCGATCGGCGGTGTGGTTCAAGAACGCGTACACGTATTCGGCGAGCTCCACGTTGGCGAGGGTCCCGCACACCTCGACCACGCTACCGCGGCTACCTTCGAGCGTTCGCCACACCGGCACGCGGATCACCTCGACGAAGAAGAACTCCGCCAGCACCGCCGAGAGCAGGCGCTCTGCCTCGCTCGCCCGCCCCGTGGGCTCGCCGATCTGCCGGTGCGTGTAGACGCGCGCTGCGTTGCGTTGCACCTCTTCGATGTTGTAGCGGAGCATCAAGCGCTGCGCGGCGCTCATCGCTGCCTGCGCCTCGTGTTGGTTCGAGCTCTCGGCCAGGGCCAGAAGCTTCGCGATCCGCTCGAGCACGGCGGTGTGGCGGTCGTCCGAGCCCGGATCCTTTGGAACACCTGCGGCTCCGCCGTCGAAGCCTCGCTCGTCGCAGACGCGGCGGAACGCTGGACCGTGGCTGGTTTCGTCGTGAACGCCCAGCACCTCGTCCACGTACTGGTGCGCCATCTCGTGTTTCAGCACCTCGACCAGGACGCCCCAGCGGTGCTCGGTGAGCAGGCCGCGTGAAAGCTCGATACGCCGGTGCGCGCCGACCCAGCGCCCGAGTCGTGAAGTGTGGTCGACCAACTCGAACGACGGCGGAGTCAGCGCCCAACGGAAGTAGCTGCCGTTCACGTCGTCGAAGCTACGCCTGACGGCGTGGAGGGCTGCGCGTTCGAGCTCGACGGTAAGCGGGGAGCCGGGCATCGGCCACGGAGCATATCCCTTTTCTTCGCCTCGGTTGTACGATGCCGTGATGTCCAAGCAGCAGGACGCGCTCCGCTACCATTCCGAGGGCCGGCCCGGGAAGATCGAGGTGGTCTGGACCAAGCCGGTCACGACGCAGCTCGATCTCTCGAAGGCCTACACGCCCGGGGTTGCGGCACCTTGCCGCGCCATCGCGGAGGATCCCGAGAAGGTGGACCTGTACACGGCTCGGCGCAACCTCGTGGCCGTCGTGACCAACGGCACGGCCGTGCTCGGTCTCGGCAACATCGGCCCGCGGGCAGCGAAGCCGGTGATGGAGGGCAAGGCCGTCCTCTTCAAGCGCTTCGCCGACATCGACGTGTTCGACCTCGAGATCGACCAGAACGATCCCGAGAAGCTGATCGAGATCGTGCGCGCGCTCGAGCCCACCTTCGGCGGCATCAACCTCGAGGATATTCGCGCACCCGAATGTTTCGTGATCGAACGCGCTCTGCGTACCAGCATGGCGATTCCGGTCTTCCACGACGATCAGCACGGCACCGCGATCATCACCGCGGCGGCTCTGCGCAACGCCGTCGAGCTCCAGAAAAAGAACTACGACGACCTCAAGGTCACCTGCCTCGGCGCCGGCGCTGCCGCAACCAGCTGCATGCGGATGTGGGTGCGGATGGGCGTGAAGATCGAGAACATCACGATGGTCGACGTCGGCGGCGTGCTGTGTATCGGCCGCGAAGACCTCGACGAGTTCCGGCGGGATTTCGCGCGCCCGGCCAGCGATCCGAGACGCACCCTGGCCGAGGCGGTCGTGGATGCCGATGTCCTGATCGGCCTGTCCGCGGGCAACCTGGTGAGCCCGCAGATGTTGAAGACGATGGCGCCGCGCCCGATCGTGTTCGCGCTCGCCAACCCCGACCCCGAGATCGGCTACCGCGAGGCGCTCGAGGCTCGGCCCGACGCGCTCGTGGCCACGGGCCGCAGCGACTATCCGAACCAGGTCAACAACGTGCTCGGCTTTCCGTACATCTTCCGCGGCGCGCTCGACGTCGGCGCCCGCGGAATTTCCGAGGAAATGAAGGTCGCGGCGGCAGAGGCCATCGCCGCGCTAGCGCGCGAAGAGGTCCCCGACGAGGTACTGCGCGCCTACGGCCGCCACCGCATGCGCTTCGGCCGCGACTATTTGATTCCCAAGCCCTTCGATCCGCGCGTCTTGTACTGGGTCGCGCCCGCCGTGGCGCGAGCTGCGATCGAGAGCGGCGTCGCGCGCAGCACGATCGACATCGACGACTACAAGGAGCGCCTCTATCACCGGATCTCCCCGACGCGCCGCGTGCTCTGGAACATCCTCGAGGTGGCGCGCAGCGCGCCGCAGCGCATCGTCTACCCCGAGGGTGAGCACGACGGCGTGCTCCGCGCCGCCCACCGCGTGATCGAAGAGGGCATCGCGCGCCCGATCTTGCTCGGCCCCGCCGAGCGCATCCGCGAGCAAGCCGCAAAGCTCGGCATCGACCTGGAAGGTGCGACGATCGTAGACCCTCGCGAAAGCCCGCGTATGGAAGCTTACGCCGAGGCCCTCTGGAAAAAGCGCCAGCGCCGCGGCCTGACCAAGCTCGGCGCTTACAAGGAGCTCCGCCGCTTCCGCACCGTGTTCGGGATGATGATGGTGGACCAGGGCGACGCCGACGGGCTGCTCGCGGGCGCTCGCCAGGACTACCCGGCCACGATCCGCCCCGCGCTCCAGATCATCGGCGTGCGTCCCGGCGTCCGTCGCGCCGCCGGCATGTACATGGTCGTGAACAATTCCGGCGTGCGCTTCCTCGCCGACACCACCATCAACATCGAGCCGGACGCCGAGACCCTCGCCGAGATCGCGCTGCTCGCCGCCGAAACCGTGGCCGATCTCGGCATCGAGCCGCGCGTGGCCATGCTGAGCTTTTCGAACTTCGGCGATGCGCCCCACCCGCAGTCGAAGAAGGTCGCCGAAGCCGTGGCGCTGATCCAGGCGCGCCGCCCCGACCTCCAGATCGACGGGGAGATGCAAGCCAACGTGGCGCTCGACGACGACGCCCGCGCCACCTACCCGTTCTGCAAGCTCAAGGAATCGGCGAACGTGCTGATCTTCCCGAACCTCGACGCCGGCAACGCCGCCTACAAGCTCTTGCAGGTGACGGGCGCCGCCGACGTCGTCGGGCCGATGGTGCTCGGGCTGCGCAAGCCCGTGAACGTGCTCCAACAGGGGGCCAGCGTGGATGCCATCGTGCACATGACGTCCATCACCGTGGCGCGCGCCGTGCGGCAACGCGCCGTCGGATCTTGACGCGCTCTCAGTCCTCGTTCCGGCATTCCTCGTCGCAGCCGTCGCCGTTCACGTCGTTGCCGTCGTCGCACTCTTCTGGCTCGTAGGTAGTTTCCTGACCAGGAACCTCGAATAGGAACGCTTCGCCGTCGCCGCAGCGGTTGAAGCTGCAGGTGGGAAGGCATGCCGCATTGGGGTGATTGCCGTACTGGTACTCCTCGTTGCTCCCGAGAACGAAAGGTCCGTAGTCGCACTCCTCGCCGGGCTCCACCTGGCCGTTACCGCAAGCGACGAGCTTGCAAGCGTCCGTGCAACGGGCCGGATACGGGCCATTGTCGACGCCGTCATCGCAGTCCTCGCCCTCCTGCACGATGCCGTCTCCGCACAGCGACGTCCACCAGCGGTCTCCATCGCAAAGCGCTTGGAGATTTTCGCAGTAACGCGGGACGTCGCAGCAAACGCCATTCGCGGCCTCCGAGTGATTGCACTCGAGGACGTCGTACATGCAACTCCCCGGTTCCTCGCAACCCGCAGCGTGAGGTCGCTCGCAGTCGGATGGGTTCTCGAGAGTCACCCACAACCCGGATCGGCACGCCGAGAGCGCCTTCTCGCTGTCTGCAAGCATACCGAGGGGCGTGCACAGCTCGAAGCCCTCGAGCTCGCTCCGGCAGGGTGTCCCCGGCGCCGGCACCCTCGCCGGAATCGAGCTGGCGCCGCCCGAGCCGCGAGGGACCTCGATGCAGGTGGCGCCCGCGTCGGAGGGCGGCGCGCCCCCTTCTCCGCCGACTCCCCCGCCGGTTTCGGGCGGGACCCCCGCCGTCCCTGCTCCGCCAGCATCGCTGGCGCCGCCAGCTCCCGTGGGGTCACCCGTTCCGCTGGCAGGGACCGGAATGCAGCCATTGGCCGCGCATTCGAACCCCTGCGGACAGTCGTTCGCCTTCGAGCATTGCGAAACACAAACGCCCGGAGTCTGCGAGTTGCAGAAGCGCTCACCCGAGCTGGCGCAGGTTGCCTGCCCTTCGAGAGCAGAGCATTGGCTCCCGGTCGTGCACGACTTGCTGCACATGCCGCACAGGCACTCGGTGCCCGAGCCGCAGTCTGCAGTCGAGTCGCAGAGCTTCATCCAGTTCGTTTCGCTGTCTCCGCCCGCTCTGTCTTCCCCGCACGCCGCAAAGAAAGCCAGTACGCCCACGAGCCCCAAAAGAAATTTCGTTTGCTTCAAGAGTCCTCTCCCGTCGAATCAGCCTCGATTACCGTCTGCCCCACGTAAGCAATCACCTGCACCTCCGTGTCCGGCGGTGCCTTGTTTCGCTCGTTGTACTCCGTCACTTTCGAGCGAAGCTCCGCCGCGCGACTGCGCAGCTCTGCGAGCAAGCCCCGCACCTCTTGCTCGTACTCGTGACCTTCCCAGATCAGAAATCCGTAAGTGCTGCCTCCCACCTGCTCCCCGGCGGACGCTTGGGCTCCGAGCCGGAGCTTCGTGCAGATGGCCGTCACCATCGCCTGATAGTGGTCGAACACCGCCGCCTCCCAGCCCGCCGCGCTCCCGAGCGGGATCACGCATTGATCGCAGCTGTAGACGGCCTCGCCGCCGCGCTCGACGCGCGCGACACGCCGGTCCTTCACCAGTCGCTCGAGCGCTCCCGAGAGCAGCGTCGCGTCGAGCGGTGCGACGTCCGCGAGCGCCTTCTCCGTGAGTGGCCCGAAGCGGCTCACCGCCACCCACACGAAGTTGGCCACCCCCTCCCCCGCGTCCCGCTCAGCGCCCTGGTACTCCTCGGGCTTGGCTGCCCGATACGCCTTGCGCGCCCCGCTCCCGGTACGAAACACCATTCCGGAGTCGACCAGATCGTTCAGCACCCCGCGCACGCTGGCCTCGTCGTCGTACCGAAAACGATGCAACACCTCTCCGTGCAGCACCGTCTCGCGGTCTTGCAGGTACTCGAGCACCGACGCCCACAGCGAGCGCCCTCGAAACGTGCTGCTCTCCCCCAGCCGCCGCACCTTCCAGTGATAGGTGCGAAGGGCCATCCCGAACATGTCCGCGATCACCTTGTTTCCGAGCCCCTGCTCCTTCAGCTCGCGAACCAGATCCACGAACACCTGATTCGCCGTGTGCGCGAGCGGTGCCCGCCCCCCCGCCGACGTCGCCAATTGTGCAATCAGCACCGTCGTCTGCCGCACGATCGCATCGATCAGAACCGCGATGTCCATACCCGCCTCGTTGTGGCCCGCCCCCCACGCCCGGCATAGTGCAATTTCTTGCACGCGCGCTCTGGCCTATTTTCTGCGGGATCCGCCCAGAGCGTCCCGTGTGCCAGCTTCCGCGGGTCAAGGTATGCTCCCCGTGCCATGCGAGACACCACACCCGAAGCCGAAGAGCGCTACTACGCGCTCCTCGCCGAGCGTGGCCCCATCGAGCGACTCGCGGTCTCCCTCCGCTTGACGCGCTCGGTGCGCGAGCTTGCGGAGTCCGCCATTCGGGAACTGTATCCGCATGCGACGGAAGAGCGAGTTCGATGGCTCTTGACCGAACGCCTCTACGGCACGGAAGTCGCCGAGCGGCTCTTCGGTAAGGATGCGCGTGCCGTCGCCCGCCAATAGCGACCCGCTCGACATCGCCCTGCTGGTGGCGCGCGCGCTAGAAGCCGTGGGTGCCGAGTACTTCGTAGGAGGCAGCGTCGCCAGCTCGCTTCAAGGGGACCCGCGCTCCACGAACGACATCGACTTCGTGATCTCGTTACCGCTCGGCCGCGTCGCAGCACTCTGCACCGAACTCGGATCGGATTTCGAGATCGATCCGGAACAACTGCGCGACGCCGTCCGGCGAGCCAGCTCGGCCAACGCGTTTTACCTGCCGCACATCACCAAAATCGACTTCTTCGGCCGTGGTTACGAGCCCTACGACGAAGCTGAATTCTCTCGACGCCTGCGTCGTCAGGTCCGCACGAGCGGCGAAACCCTGATCATCAAGGCGCCTGAAGACACGGTGCTGCGCAAGCTCCTCTGGTACCGAGCAGGTGGAGAAGTCTCCGACAAACAGTGGCG
The DNA here is from genome assembly GCA_030852505.1 of Myxococcota bacterium. Taxonomy (GTDB): domain Bacteria; phylum Myxococcota_A; class Polyangia; order Polyangiales; family Polyangiaceae; genus PMG-095. Next base: position 6,284 of record JALYWZ010000245.1, read on the forward strand.
TGACATCGTCTCGGTCCTGCGCGTGAGCCGCGACCAAATCGATCGCGCATACCTCGAGACCTGGGCCGCGCGCCTCGGCATCGCGGCCCTTCTCGAGCGCGCTACCGCCTAGCCAGCTTCCAGAGCATCGCGACGATGCGCCGGAGCAGAACCGAGCCCGCCTCGGCATCCGCCTGCGCGACGTATCCCAAAGCCACCGCCAACCTGAGCGCCGCCAGGGACTCATTCGCTCTCCCCGCAGCCGTGTAGAAGCGCGCCCGCCGATTCCCCGCATCCGACCCTTCCGCCTCCGCGATGTTGAGCACGACGCTATTCGCCGCGCGCACGAGCTGATCCGCCAGCGAGCGATCCCGCTGCCGGATCCTCGCAACCACCGGACGCACCGCCGCGACCATTTCGAAGCCAATCTCCGCAACCAAAAGCGCCATTGTTCTCGCCTTTCCTCGCCCGCACCTGCAGGCACGGCGCCCCCGCGCCAGCGCGCGCAGGCGGGGTCCAGGCTGACCGCGCAGCGGTCACCGGCGAAGCCGGCGCGAAGCGGCCTGGACGCCGCCGAGCACGCAGGCACAATCGAAAAGCCAGCAGGCAGGCAGCCTTGCTGCGGTGATCGTGATCGTGATCGTGATCGTGACTGGGGTTCGTGATCGTGATCGTGATCGTGATCGTGACTGGGGTTCGTGATTGTGAACGGGGTGAACGATTCGATCCCGATCACCCTTCACC
>JALYWZ010000923.1 GCA_030852505.1 Myxococcota bacterium
CCCTGGCGCGGGACTTCATCGCCAAGCACCCGGGCAGCCGCAAGTCGGCGTCGCTCGAAGCACTGGTCGGGCCTGCCGATGCGCGGCCCTGAGCCCACGCCGCGCCTTCGCCTGCTCTGCGCGCTCGGCTCGTTCGCCCTCGCGCTCTCGGGCTGCGGTCAGGATCAGAGCCTGGGCGGTGAACCCGAGCTCATGCGGCCGCCCTCCGCCGATCGGCATCTGTGCTCCGGCGGTGCCGAGCTCGAGATGATCGACGACATGGAGGACAGGCACCCGGCGATCCTCGAGTACGGCGCGCGCTCGGGTAACTGGTTCGCTTTCAACGATCTCACGCCAGGAGGCGAGCAGACACCGCCGACCAACGTGCAGCGCTTCCCGATGCTCGAGCTCGATCCGCCGCGCGACGACAGCGAATACGGGATCGGCTCGAACGGGCACGGCTTCGAGCGCTGGGGCGCCGGCGTCGGATTCGAGCTCAACGCGCAGAAGCCGTACGACGCCTCCCCTTACGCCGGGATCTCGTTCTGGGCGAAGCGCGCGGCCGATGCGACGCCCCTGCTGCGCTTCGACGTGACCGACGTCAACACTTCGCCGTTCGGCGATGTGTGCAACCTCGAGGCTACCTGCGACGACCACGGCGGCTGCGAGGTGGAGCGGCAGTGCGACGACTATTTCGGCGCCGATCTCGAGCTCCAGGAAGACTGGACCTACTACGAGCTCCGCTGGTCCGAGCTCGAGCAGGTGGGCTGGTCGGAGGTGCTCTACGACGGAATCTCTCCGACGATTTTCGGCGTTCGCTTCCAGGTGCCGGGCCGGCAAACCTTCGACTTCGAGGTCGACGACATCGCGTTCGTCTGTCCGTAGCGAAGCGCTAGCTCGGGGCAGCGAGCGGCCGGCGTGCGTCCAGCACTTCTCGCACTTTGTGGGCGAGCACGGACGGCGAAAAAGGCTTCTGCAGGAAGTGCACCTCCGACTTGAGCACGCCGTCCTGGATCAGCGCGTCGTCGGCATAACCGGAGATGAACAGCACGGCCACGTCGGGGCGGAGCTTTCGGACGGCCTCGACGATTTCCCGGCCCGACATGCCCGGCAGCACCACGTCGGTGACCAGAAGATCGATGGACCCCGCGGCGGAGAGCAGCGCCAGCGCTTCGCGACCCCCCGCTGCATCGAACACGCGGTAGCCCTGCGACAGCAGCACCGTGCGCAGGATCTTGCGCAGCATCACCTCGTCTTCGACCACGAGCACCGCTTCTCGTCCGCGGGGAAGTGTCTTCGGCGCTGACGGAGGAGCCGTGGCGCGCGCGGTCTCGTCCAGGCGCGGCAGGTAGACGCGAAAGCTCGAGCCGCGACCGGGCTCGCTCTCGACCGTGATGTGGCCGTCGCTCTGGCGCACGATCCCGAACGCCACCGAGAGGCCGAGCCCGGTGCCCTTGTCGTGCGCCTTGGTCGTGAAAAACGGCTCGAAAATCCGGGCTCGTGTCGCGGGGTCCATGCCCGTGCCGGTATCCGTGACGCTCAGCACCGCGTACTCCCCAGCGCGCGCGCCGCTGGTCTTTTGCGCCGCGATCTCGTCGAGCGTGACGTTTTCGACCTCGATCGTCAGCTTGCCTCCGTTCGGCATGGCGTCGCGCGCGTTCACGACCAGGTTCAACAACACCTGCTCGAGCTGACTCGCGTCGGCGCGGACGTGCCCGGCGTCGCCCGCGACGCGCGTGTAAAGCTCGATGTTCTCCCCGATCAGGCGGCGCAGCATGGGCTCGAGCTGCGAGAGCGCCTGACGCAGGTCGATGACCGTCGGCTGCACGACGTTCTTGCGGCTGAACGCCAGGAGCTGTCGGGTGAGGCCACCCGCGCGCTCGGCCGCCTCGCGCACCTCGCTCAGCAGCTCGCGCGAGCCCTCGTCCTCGGAGAGAGTGCCCAGCAAGAGCTCGCAGTTGCCGGCGATCACCGTCAAGAGGTTGTTGAAATCGTGGGCGACGCCGCCCGCGAGCCTGCCGATGGCTTCCATCTTCTGGGCCTGGTGCAGCTGGTCTTCCAGAGTGCGGCGGCTGGTGATGTCGAGCCCGACGCCGATCAGCCGGAGCGGTCGCCCCTCGTCGTCTCGCAGCACGCGGCCCTTCGCGGCCACCCAGCGCTGGCCCTGGCCGAGCGTCGCGAACCGGAACTCCGCCTCGCAGCGATCGGCGCGGCTCGCGTCGTGGATCGCCGAGGTGAGCATGGCTTGCACGACGGCGCGATCGTCCGGGTGGGTGAGGCTCGTGAAGGCGCCGAAGCTGCCGGGAAATGTGCCGGGCTCGAGCCCTGCGAGACGCTCCATCTGCTCGGACCAGATCACGCGGTCCGTCGCCAGGTCCCATTCCCACAAGCCGAGGCCGGTCGCCGAAAGGGCCAGGTTCAACCGCTCGTCGCTGCGGCGTCGGGCCTGATCGGCGAGTCTGCGGTCGAGCGTCGCTCGCAACATCTCCGCGAGCGAGTCGAGCAGCGTGTGCTCTTCGGCCTGGAAGGCAGCGGCGCCCTCGCGCGGCGGGCCGTGAAAGACCACCTCGATCGAGCCCTGCTTGTCGTCGATGGTCCGGAAGCTCGA
>JALYWZ010000924.1 GCA_030852505.1 Myxococcota bacterium
GATCCAGCCCACCCAGCGCGCCGTCCCCGCCAACAGCCTCGCCGCCGAAGAGGCCGCGCGGGTCCGCTCGGTGCTCCCGACCCAGCCGTCGCTGCCGCCGAGCGAGCTCAAGTACGAGGCGCAGATGAGCGCGGGCTCGACGTCGGAGATCGATCGGCTGCTGCTCACGATGCTGTCGATGCGCGCCTCGGATCTGCACATCTCCACCGGCTCACCGCCGATGGTGCGCGTGGACGGCGAGATGCGGGCGGTTCCCGGCTACGACGTGCAGACGGCCGAGTCCGTGCAGCGCATGCTGTTCCCGATCGTGCCGCCGCGGAACCGCGAGGAGTTCGCCAAGACCCACGACACGGACTTCGCTTACGAGCTCGAGGGCAAGGCCCGGTTTCGCGCGAATTTATTCGTGGATCTGCGCGGTATGGGCGCGGTGATGCGCGTCATCCCGAGCAAGATCCTGAGCGTCGAGGATCTGAACATTCCGAAGGAGCTGCTCGCGCTCTGCCACCTGCCGAAGGGCCTGGTGCTCGTCACGGGCCCGACCGGTTCGGGCAAGTCCACGACGCTCGCCGCCCTCATCGACTACATCAATCGCAACCGCAGCGACCACATCATCACCATCGAAGATCCGGTCGAGTTCGTTCACCCGAACAAGAAGTGCCTGATCAACCAGCGTCAGGTCGGCGAGCACACGGATTCTTTCAAGCGCGCCCTGCGTGCCGCGCTGCGGGAAGATCCGGACATCGTGCTGCTCGGCGAGATGCGCGATCTCGAGACGATCGCGATCGCGCTCGAGACCGCCGAGACCGGGCACCTGGTGTTCGGTACGCTGCACACGTCGTCGGCGCCCGGCACCGTCGACCGCATCATCGACCAGTACCCCGCCGAACAGCAGAACCAGATCCGGGTGATGCTCGCCAACAGCTTGAAGGGCGTGATCAGCCAGATGCTGTGCAAGAAGATCGGTGGAGGGCGGGTCGCGGCGCTCGAGGTGATGCTGGGCGTGCCGGCGATCAGCAACCTGATCCGCGAGTCCAAGATTTTCCAGATCCCGTCGGTGATGCAGACCGGCAGGAAAATCGGCATGTGCCTGATGAACGACAGCCTGTTCAAGTTCGTGAAGGACGGGCTCGTCACCCCGGAAGAAGCCGTGTCGCGCGCGAACGACAAGCCCGGGCTGATCTCGCTGTTTCAGCAGGCCGGCATCAAGTACGAAGTACAGCCCGCGGCCTGACCCGGCACGAAGGCCGGTCAGCGCAGCAGATCCAAGCGGTCCGCGATCCCCTCGTAGCGCTCCGGGTTTTCGGAGCCGACGTCGATATCGAAGGCCACGCGGTGCCCCTCGTCCGGAGCGAGCTCACCCGCGATCGGCTGTGCGGTTTCGACGAGCACCGTGGGCGGCGCCGCCACGGGGCGCGTCGGGTCGAGCGCGCGCTCGAGGCCGCGGATCTTGAGCCCGAGGTTCTTCTGCGTGACCTTCCCGGCGTTGAACACGCAGGCGCTGGCGCGGCGTCGGGCGCCATTCCCGTCCACATTCAGCTCGCAGACCCGAAGCTCGGATTGCGCCTGGATCAGCCGCGTCAGGTAGGGGGCCTCGTCGTCGCGCAGCGCCTCGCGCAGTGACAAGGTGCTCTCCCTGGCCCGCGGATCACCGAGGAAGCTCAGCAGCATCGCGCCGTGCAGGCGAACCGGGCGATTCCTGGCGGACAGGAGCTCGAACAGGCGCTGCGTGGGCGCTGCGTCCTCGCCGTTCGGTCCGATCGTGCCCTTCACCGAGTTCACGACCTCCGCCTCGGTGCCTTCGGCCTCGACGCTCCACTTGAGGGCTTGCCCGGGGGCGAGCGTGCCTTCGTAGAACAGAGAGCGATTCGAGACCTGGGTGCGGCGCAGCGAGGGCGGGGGATCGCGCTCGTAGAACAGCACCAGCAGCGAGACCTCCTCGATCGCGTCCTTCGAGTTGTTGATCACCGCGACCTCGAGCTCCAGGTATTGCTTTCTAGCGCTCTCGTCGGCGCCGCGGCCGCGCCGCACGCGCTCGGAGAAGGTGATGATCTGCAGCCTGGGCAGCGGCTCGGACCACAGCAACGAGTCCGAGCGATCACAGCGGCAGTTCCCGGTGGCAACGGCTCCAGCGGGCGCTCGGGGCGCTTCTGCGGCGGTCGCGGTCGCGGTCGCGGCGGCTCGCTGCGCGGGCGCCTGAGCCCTTGGAGGTGCGGCCTGGGTTGGCTGCAGAGAGGCGCTGCGCTCTTCCGAGCGGCGCTCCGCCACTTCGCTGGTCGTCACCCAGCGCGCGACCAAAAGCACGCTGAGCGCCCCCGCGCTGAGCGTGATCACGATCGCGAACGTGGTCTTCGGCATCAAGCCCTGCAGGCGCTCGATATCGAAAGCGGCCCTGTTCTTGGGGGGCGGCGCGGGGAGCCGGACCAGAGTCGGCAAGTAATGCCCGAGCTCCATGCTGAAGTGCGCGAAGGCGAGCGCGTTCGGGTTGTCGTCGAAGCGCCGATCGACCAGAAAACCGAGGCCAATCACCGACAGCGCGCTGATCGCCGAGATCAGGATCGCGGCGAGCGCGCTGGTCTCGGGAGAGAGC
>JALYWZ010000925.1 GCA_030852505.1 Myxococcota bacterium
GCGGAGGGCGCCTCGGCGGCGGCGGCGGAGCACCAGGCGCACGCGGCGCTTGCGGCTCGGCAGGCTTGGGCACCGGATTCGGGTCCGGCGCTGCCTCTTCTACGGAGGCCGGCGGGATCGAGGAGCGCTCTCGTTCTTTACCGAAGCGGCGCCGCGCTGCCGCGGTCATCAAGGACGTCGGTCCGACGGTTCTCTCGGCACGCAGCAGGTGGCGCTTGTAGGTGCCGTTCTCGATCTCGCGGCAGATGCGCTGCCAGTACTGCTGGAACGTGTTGTAACGCTGGATGATGTTCTGGAGCCGGAAGCGCCGGGCGGTGTTCCGGATCTTCTCGCGCCGCAGCACGTAAATCCGGCGGTCCACGTCCTTGCGCGCCACGGTCGGCTCGATCTTTTCGAAGCCGAGGAAGTACTGCTCGTAGAGCGCGCGCAACCGCTCGAGCCGAACCTCGAGCTCGTTGATGGCGATTTCGATCTCTTCGGACTCCACGTTCAGCCGCCGAGAGGTTCGATCCTCAGGTTATCGAAGCAAACCGGAGTTTCCCAGTCGTTGAACGCGAAATACTCGTGCCCTTCGCCGTGGAGCGGTTCCGGATCCGTGAAGCCGAACAAAGCCACACCGTCCACGAACCAGCGAAGCGTTGCCCCGTCAAGCCGCTCGAGCCGAAACCGGTAGCGGCGGTTCGGCAAGACCGGCTGGGCCCGCAGCTCGGACGAGCTCGGATCGACCCGCAGCTCGAGGCGATCCGCTGCGTGCTCGTCGAACCGAGCGAGCACGTGGAAGCGGTTCTTCCAGCCTCCGTAGACCAGCAGGTAGCTCGTGGCATCGATGTAGGCGTTGCTGCGCGCGCGGCTCTTCCCGTCGCCGAACAGCTCGACCTTGATGTCGCCGTCGGGCGAGCCGCTCTCGGCGTCGAACTCGACGCGCACGTTGCGCGGTAACCGCCGCCGCAGCCAGACTGGGCGGTTCTGTGCGTCACGAGCACAGAGCCGGCCCTGGTCGAGCTCCCAGACCGCGGACGTCGCCGAGTAGTCGGGGCCGAGGCTAGAGCGCTCGAAATCGTCGGAAAAAACCCGCTCGAGCCGCGGCTCACTCTCCACCACGAACTCGGCCGGGCCCGCTTCCGCGCGTTCGAGCGCGCTCTGAACGCGCGCCGCCGGGGCGCTCGGCGCCGCGAAAACCCGCGACCGTCGCGCTCCCTCCGGGGGATCCGCGGGCACGCAGGTGGAGAGCCCGAGCAGCAGACACCACGCCGCAGCTCGGAGCTCGGCGCTGGGCTTTTCACCCATCCAGAGGCCAGTCGAACTGGTAGCGCGCGGTCTCCGCTCCGTGAACCGTGACCAGCAAGCGCTGCGGCAAAAGGTCGCACACCGCGAACGCCGCCGCTGCGCGCCCGGGCGCGTCCTCGTCGAGGTTTTCGATCAGGCTCTGGACGGTGACGTAGGGGATGCCGCGGATCACGTCGAAGTGGTTCCAGTGCACGTGACCGTTGAACACCGCGCGCACCTTGCCCGACGCCTCGAGCACTCGGCGCAGCGCCTTGCGCTCCGCGACGCGGCAGACGTGCGGGCGCTTCTCGAACCAGCGATTGCCGGAGAGGTCCTGATCGCTCGCCGGGTGGTGCATCAGCACGAGCGCAGGCCCGGGAGCTCTGGCGAGCGCCTGCTCCGCGAAGGCGATCTGCTCCTCGGGCAGGCGGATCACCGTGTCCTTGTGCTCGATGGTGCGCAGCACGACGAAGCGAAATCCGCCCAAGTCCACGCTGTAGTGAAGCTCGCCCGAGTGACCCCACAGCGTGCGCAGGTCGTCGTCACTCAAGTTTGCCTGGTCGTGGTTGCCCGCGACGTGCACCACCCGGGCGTCGAGGCCGGACAGGATGCTCAAGAACTTGCCGTACTCGGCGAGATCGCGCTCCCGGCTCTCGTCCTCGATCACGTCGCCCAGGTTGACCACGAGGTCGGGCCGAAAGCTGGCGTTCATGCGCTCGACGAAGCGTTCGGTCAGCGCCGCGGCCTGGTCGGTCAACTTGCGGAGCTTGCCGTCGTGGAACGCGCGTGGACCGAAGTGCTGGTCGGAGAGGAACGCGATACGCATGGGCTCGCAGCCGAGCCTAGCACCCGCACCGCGCTACTCGGCTTCGCAGATCGCGCGCACCCGCTCGCCGCAGCCCTGGTCCGCCCAATCGAGGGTGGCGCCCTGGAGCCGCACGCAGGCGCCCGTGTAATTCGGCTCTGAATCGCTCGCGCTGTGGCTGCCCCATTTGGTGTAGGCGAGCGGCTCGCCCGTCTGCCAGCGGAACGGGCAGGCGCTGGGCATCGCCTTGCACATCGAGGCGTTCGGATTGGTCAGCGCGGCCAGCGAAAGGCCGATCCAGGCGTCGTTCGCAGGAGCGAAGAACGTGCTCTCCAGAAAGCGCTGCTCCTCGACGGAGTTGATCGCGACCAGCGTCGCGCCGGCGTCGGCGCACGCGCCCTGTGCCGCCTCGAAGTCGAGCAGCGAGCTCACGTAGAAGTAGCAATGCCCCTCGAAGGAGGCACCGCCGAGCGTGTCGCAGTCCGCGCCGGCTGCGCCGCCTGCGCCGGCCAGCGC
>JALYWZ010000246.1 GCA_030852505.1 Myxococcota bacterium
ACACGCTGCTCGTGACCCTGGTGCGCGATCCCGCGGTCGGCGTCTCCGGTTGCCTCCAGGCGGCGACCCCCGAGCGGCTCGCTGCGCGTTTCTCGGAGGCGCTGCGGGCGGCGCCGTTTCGCGTGGCCCGGATCCAGGCGGAGCTGGTGACCGCGCATCGCAGGCTCCGCCGCGTGCATCCGATCTTCGACGCGCTCGAGCTGCGACCTGCGCTCGACGGGGTGTGTCGGGGCGCGCGCTGCTTGGCACCGTGGCAGCTCGTGGCGCGCGGCGCGTTCACGCGCTTCGCCCCGATCCCCAAGGTGCCGGATGCGCGCTTCGGCAGCTCGCTCGAGGAGCTCGAGGCGGCGCTCGGCGGCAGCGAGCCGCTCGAGCGCATCGAAACCGTGAGCTACGCCGGCGATCGCCAGGGCTTTTCGCGGCTCGAGTGGCTGCGCTCGCCGCGCGGACCGCTCGATTCGAAGACGCTCGCCTCGACGATCGCCGCCGCCGAGCGCTACATCGTTCAGCACCAGGCGGACGACGGCACCTACGCTTACTCGATCGATCCGTTCTCGACGGAGCCGCCCGGAGCCGACGTCGGCAACGTCGCGCGGCAGGCCGGCGCCGCGCTGGTGCTGTGCGAGCTCGGCACAGAAGCCGGTGTGCACAGCGCCGAGCGCGCGCTCGGCATGATGGCGGGTCTTTCGCGCGACGGGCGCGGATTTCGCGCGGTGAGCGTGCGCGAAGATCGCGCGCAGCTCGGCCACACGGCGCTACCGCTCGCGGCGTTGCTCACCTGCCGCAAACGGCCGGAGTTCGCCGGGCACTCTGCAGAGGCCGACTCGCTCGTGGACGACCTCGCCCGGTTCCTGCTGCGCATGCAGCGCGCGGACGGCAGCTTCTACGAAGAAATCCCGCTGCCAGCAGGGGCACCCGCAGGCGAACGCGAGTCACTGTTCGGCGCGGGCCAGGCGGTGTTGGGCTTGATCTTGTTGGAGCGCGAGCTCGCAGCAGCGCCGCGCGCGGGTGCGCCGTCGCGGGCAGCGCTGAACGCCGCCATCGAGCGAGCGATGGATCACTACGCCGAGCGCCACTGGCCGAGCGCGCTGCGCAGCCTTTTCTACCTGGAAGAAAACTGGCATTGTCTCGCCGCCCGCGCCGCGCTCGCCGCGCACCGTCACGACGGCTACGAGCGCTTTTGCCTCGACTACGTGGCCTTCAAGGAGCGGTTCATCTTCGAGCCCGGAACGCCCATTCCGGCCAACGTCGGTGGCTACGGGCTCGGGCATTTGTTCCCGCTCCACGTCACGCCCGCGGCGGGTTTCGCCGAGGCGCTGTCCGCGGCAATCTCTGTCAAGAAGGCGCGGGGGATGGACGTCTCCTCCGAGCTTCGCTTGCTCGCGCGCACCCTGAGCTTCGTGTCGCGCCAGCAATGGGACGCGCGCGCCTGCAGCACCTGCGCGGATCTGAGCGTGATCGGCGGCTTCTCCGAGAGCGCCTCGACGCCGGCCGTGCGCGTGGATTACGTGCAGCACGCGATGGCCGCGCTCGGGCACGGCGGAAAGCTGCTGGGGCTGTGATGTCGCGGGTCTGGGCGTACGGTTTCGGGCTCGGCCTCACGCTGCTCGTGGCGGCTCCGGGGTTCGGCGATCCGCGCTGGGACTCGTACCCGCTGTCCACGTACCCGATGTTTGCTCGGCCGCGCGGGCGCCCGACCTTGCACTTCGCCGAAGCCGTCGGCGCACGGGGTGAGCGCTTGCGCGTGCCGCCAGAGCTCGTCGCCAATCAGGAAGTGATGCAAGCCGCAGCCACGGTGAGGCGCGCGGTCCAGGCGGGCCCCGAAGCCATGCAAGCGCTCTGCGAACGAATCGCGTCGCGCTGGTCGTCCGCCGCCCACGGCACAGCGCGCGAGGTTGCGCTGGTCAGCGCGACCTTCGATCCCGTCGGCTACTTCACGCGCGGCCCGGAGCCTGTGTCACGCACGGTGCACCACACCTGCGCGGTGCAGCCGTGAACGCTCTCGACCGGCGGTTTTACGCCGCCATGCCCGCGGAGCGCCTCGGCGTGCTCCGTCTGTTGATCGGCGCGTTCGCGACGCTCTACCTCGCCGTGCGTTTCACGAGCTTCACCAGCCTGGCGCGCTTCTCGGTGCACGAGTTCGATCCCGTAGGGCCCCTGTTCTGGATGCCCGAGCCGCTCCCGCGCGCGCTGCTCTTCGCCTTCACGGTCGCGACGCTGCTGCTGGCCGTGGCGTTCAGCCTGGGTTTCCGCTTCCGCGTCACCGGCCCCGCCTTCGCCGTCGCATTCTTGCTGCTCACGAGCTACCGGAGCTCGTTCGGCATGAAGTTCCACACCGAGAACCTGGTGTGCCTGCACGCGCTGGTGCTCGGGTTTTCGGCCGCCGCCGACGCGGTCTCGCTCGACGCACGCGGCAAGCCGCGCCCTTCGGCTCACGGCCGCTACGGCTGGGCGGTGCGCACTCTGGGTCTGCTCACGGTCGTCACCTACGTGCTCGCGGGCGTCGCCAAGCTGCGGCTCGGCGGCGACGGCTGGTTCAGCGGCGAGGTGCTCGAGGCGCAGATCGCCTACGACAACCTGCGCAAGATCGAGCTCGGCAGCTTCCACTCGCCGCTCGGCGTGGCGCTCTTGTCGGTGCCGGCGCTGTTCACCGTGCTCGCCTGGCTCACGCTGCTGGTCGAGCTCGGGGCGCCCGTGGCGTTGCTCGGCGGGCGCTGGGCTCTGGTCTGGTCGGTGTTCGCGTGGGGCTTTCACGCGTCGGTGCTGCTGACGATGATGATCGCCTTTGCCTACCCGCTGTCGGCCGTGCCTTACTTGGCGTTCTTCCGGGCCGAACGCTGGCTCGAGACCCGCCCCTTCCGCTGGATGATCCGCCGCCTTGAACAACCGATTGATTCGCTGGCTCCTCGCGCAGCTCCGGGCGATTGACGAGCAGTACCGCACCGAGTCGCTGCCGAGCGCCAAAGCGGCAGCGATCCTGGTGACGGCCGCGCTCGCGCTGATCTTGCCGCGCTATTTCGGACAAACGCAGTACTTCGAGAAGGCGCGCTGGCTGGTCGATGCCACGAGCCATCTGCCGTATCCGGATCTGCACCCGCACCTCTACTGGGCCGCGTTCAAGCTCGTGAACTACGGCCTGCTGCCCGCGCTCTGCATCCACATCGTGCTGAAGCAGAGGATCCGCGATTTCGGGCTGCGCTTCGTGCGCGAGCCGAAGGTGTGGCTGCTCTACCTCGGGATGGTGGCCGCGGTGCTGCCGATGGCCTACCTCGCGTCCACCACCGAGGCTTTCCTTCGCACTTACCCGAAGTACCCAGGCGCGGGCGAATCCGTGGGCGGCCTCTTGTTGTGGGAGTGCGCTTACGGGTTTCAGTTCTTGATGCTCGAGTTCTTCTTCCGCGGCTTTCTGATCTTCGCTCTCGCGCGTTACGTGGGCTCGCTCGCGCTGTTCGTGATGATCGTGCCGTACGCGATGATCCACTTCGGCAAGCCGCTCGCCGAGTGCCTGGGCTCGATCCTGGCCGGCATCGCGCTCGGCACGATCTCGCTCCGCACCGGCTCGATCTACGGCGGCGTCTTCGTCCACTGCGCCGTCGCCTGGAGCATGGACCTATTCGCCCTCCATGCGACAGGACGCCTCCCCTCGCTAACCGACTGAGAATTCAGGGGCGCTCGCTGGGACGTGCGCGTCCCCCATCCGGCGTCGCGAACGTCACCGGGCAACGCCCGCGAGCGCCCTCCAAGAATCTTCCCCTCTCCCCGGGGCACACCCTTCTCCGCGCGCCCCCGGCCAGTCACGATCCTGACTGGTTGTGGATAGTTCTAAAATAATCAGCAGTATCCTGGCGTTACGATTCGTCGCGGTGCAGTCAGGATCCTTACTGCAGCGTCGGGCTGCGAGTAGGGGGCATTCGTTCCCCGCGTCCGCCGATTCACGATCTCAGAGCCCAGCCAACTCGGATTGCAGCTCGCCCAGGGCCTTCATGTCGCCTTTGGCTTCGGCCAAAGTGATGCCGCGCTCGAGCCAGCTCTTCGCGACATCGCGCTGCGAGGCCTCGATCGCGGTCTGCCCGGCCATCAGGTACATCGGCAGGTAGCTTGGGTCGCGCTCGGCGAGGCGGTCGAAGGTCGACAGCGACTCCTCGATGCGCCCCGCCTTGCGGTACTCGAGCGCGAGCGCGTACCAGGCGAACGAGTCGGCGCTCGGGCTCGCGGTCATCTTGAGCAGGGTTTCGAGGCGCTTGTTGGGGTCTACCATGTGGTTCTCGTTGTTCAGGCGAGCTTGAGGAACTCGGCTTTGATGCGTTTTTGACCGACGCTCTTGAAGCGCGCCACGATGATCGGCGAGCTGCCGGGCTCGATCGCCTCGACGATGCCTCTGCCGAACTTTTCGTGCATCACCGCGGTGCCCGGGCGGATCTGCGCTTCGCCGTCGTCGTCGGAGTACTCGTCGCGCTCGACGATGCGCGTGCCGGGCGCGAGCCGGGGTGGGGGAGGCCGCGACGCGCTCGGATACGGCGTGGCGTAGGCGTTCGTGCCGAAGCGATAGCTCTGCGGAGCGCCGAAGCGGTTGCTCGTCGGCGCGCGCCGGGAACCCTCGCGCTGGCTCACCTCGGGCGGGATGTCGTCGAGGAAGCGCGAACCCGTGAGGTAGTGCGTGCGCCCGAACAGGAGCCGCGTCCCGACGTGGGTGATCACGAGGCGCCGGCGTGCCCGCGTGATCGCGACGTAGGCGAGCCGCCGCTCTTCGTCGAGATCTTCCTCCGTATCGCCGCGCGCCTGGTCCACGCCCTTGTACGGGAAAATCGTCTCTTCCATCCCCGTCAAGAACACGGTGTCGAACTCGAGCCCCTTGGCGCTGTGCACGGTCATCAGGCTGACCTGCGAGCCGTCGCTCATGGTGTCGACGTTGGCGATCAGCGAGATGCGCTCGAGGTAGCCGGCGAGCGTCGGTTCTTCGTCGCGTCCCGCGAGCTCCTGCTCGTACTCGGAGATCGCGCCCACGAGCTCTTCGAGGTTGCCGAGCCGCGCGTCCGCCTCGGAGCTGTCGTCCTCGCGCAGCGCCGCCTCGTAGCCGCTGGCCTCGAGTATCCGGCGCGCGAGCTCGGACGGGCGCAGCTTTTCGGCCTGCTCGATCGAGTCGAGCATCAGCTTACGGAACTGGACCAGCTTCTTCTTCACGCCGGTCGTGATTTCGTCGCTGTCCAGCACGGCCGAGAGCGCCTCGAAGGCGCTGGTCGTGTCTTCGCCGGCGCGCGAGATGATCCGCTCCACGGTCTTGTCGCCGATGCCGCGCGGCGGCACGTTGATGATCCGCAACAAGTCGGTGTCGCTCTTCGGGTTGAGCGAAAAGCGCAGGTAGCTCAAGAGGTCCTTGACCTCGGCGCGCTCGAAGAACTTCATGCCGCCGATGATCTGGTACGGCAGGTTCATGCTGCGGAGCGCCTCTTCCAGCGCTCGTGACTGCGCGTGCACCCGGTAAAACACGGCGATTTCCCGGCCGCTCTGGCCTCGCGAGAGCGCGCCGCGGATCGCGCCCGCCACGAACGTCGCTTCGTCCCGCTCGCTCTCGAGCGCGCGGATCATCACCTTTTCGCCGGGCTCGGCCTCGGTCCACAGCTCCTTCGGCTCGCGATCCCCCGCGCACTGGATGACGCCCAGCGCGGCCTGGACGATGTTTCGGGTCGAGCGGTAGTTCTGCTCGAGCTTGATCAGCGTGGCGTCGGGGAAGTCGCGCCGAAAATTGCGGATCAGCCGCACGTCGGCGCCGCGCCAGCGGTAAATCGACTGATCGTCGTCCCCGACCACGCACAGGTTGCGCGTGGTCCGTGACAGCGCGTGGATCAGCCGGTACTGGATCTGGTTCGTGTCCTGGAACTCGTCGACCAGCACGTACGAGAAGCGGCTGCGGAGCCCCTGGCCGTCGGGCGTTTCGCTCTCGGCGATGCGCATCACGTACAATAAGAGGTCGTCGAAATCGACGGCGTCCGCACGGAGCAGCGCGGCCTGGTAACGCTCGTACACGTCGCACAGCGTGGATTCCAGCCGCCCGAGGCTCCGCGACTGGTCGGGCAGGTAGCCCTCGCGCTTTTCTTTGCTGATCAGCGACAGCACGAGCTTCGGCGGATAGCTGGCGTCGTTCAACCCCATGTCTTTCAACACCCGGCCGAGCAACGCCTTCTGATCGGAGTCGTCGTAGATCACGAAGTTCCGGCCGAGGCCGACGGCGGCGTGGTGGCGCCGGAGCAGCCGTGCGCAGACCGAGTGAAAGGTGCCGATGAACAGATCGCGCGTGACCTCGCCGCCCAGCTTTTCGAGGCGCTCGCGCATCTCGCCCGCGGCCTTGTTCGTGAAGGTCACGGCCAGGATGCGATAAGGCGGCGTGCCGTTCGCGAGCAGGTTGGCGATGCGGTAGGTGATGGTTCGGGTCTTGCCGCTGCCGGCGCCAGCGAACACGATCAACGGCCCGACGGTGTGCGCCACCGCCTGCCGCTGCGGCTCGTTCAGCTCCGCCATGAGCGCTCCGGAACCCGAATCATCGGGCGCGAGCCTAGCTCGGATCGATCCCGGGCGCAGGGAGCCCGCAGTTGATCGTCCTGGCCGTCGCGGTAGAACTTGCAGACCGTTTCCGACGACGCGATTCATCAAGCCCGGGCTGCCCGCGGCGCGGCCTTCCAACGGCTCTTCCTGGGCGCGCGCCGCGGCGTGGTCCCGGCCGAATGCGCGTGTTGCGGGGCGCTCGCCGTGTCCACCCAGGCGATCTCGGATGGCGTCGAGCAGCACCTGTTGATCGGCTACTGCGACGAGTGCGCGGCGCACGTAGCTCGCCATGCCACGCGCCGTTATGCAGCGCTGTTCGGGGGCGCGCTGCTCGCTGCTTGTCTTGCCGCAGGGCTGCCCGTCGCCATGCCGGCGTGGCCGATGGCGGTCGACGCTGCGCTCGCGGCGCTCGGCGCGCTCGCGGTGCCGCTGCTCGCTGGGGCTCTCGAGCGTGTTC
>JALYWZ010000926.1 GCA_030852505.1 Myxococcota bacterium
GATCGCGCTCGCCGAGCCCTCGGCGTCGGGCCTCGCGCGCACGGCCCCGCGTCACTCCGCGCCATCCGCGGAGGCAGGGCTCGTGACGACACTGACGGCTTCGCTTTCGGGCGAGGCCCCGCTGCCGAACGCGAGCTCGACGCCTTCACCCGCTCCGCCCTCGGAGGCGCTCACGGCGGACGGCAAGGTGATCTTGAACAAGGCCGGTGTCGACGAGCTGCGGCGCCTACCGGGGATAGGTGCCAAGCGCGCGCAGGCGATCCTCGCGCTGCGCGAGAAGCTCGGCGGGCGCTTCAAGCGCGCCACCGACCTCTTGCGCGTGAAGGGCATCGGCGTGAAGAGCTTGAAGCGGCTCCAGCCGCACTTCGTGCTCGATCCACCGACACCCGCGCCAACCCCCGAAAAGCCGCCTGCGGGGCCGAGTTGAGTCGAGATCGCGCGGGGTGGTACCGTGCTCGGCGTGAAGCCGCTGGCATTGCTCCCGCTGTTCGCGCTGTCGATCTCTTGCGCCTCGCCTCCCCCTCCCAAGTCGCAGCCGAGCGAGCTGCTCGATCAGCGCCCGCCGCCGTTCCAGACGGAGACACTCAGCGGCAAGGCCGTGTCGAGCGATTCGTTCGGCGGCCACCCGGTGGTGCTGGCGTTCGTGAAGACGGACTGCGCGCCGTGCGAGAGGATGCTCGAAGCCACCACGGCGGTGTTCCACGACAACGAGCGCACCGTGGCCTGGGCGATCTTCTCACCGGGTGACGACAAGAAGGTGAAGTCGTTCGCCGCCAAGACCGGCCTCGAATACCCGGTGGTGATCGACGAGCAGGAGCGGCTGAAGAAGCTATTTTTGGTGTCGTCGGTGCCGACCGCGGTCGTGCTCGACTCGCTCGGGTTCATCCGCTGGATGTCGGGGCCCGAAGTGACGGCGAGCGAGCTCGGTCAGGTCGTGGCCGAAGCGACCAAGACCAAGTGATCCTGCTCGCCGCACTCACTCACTCGCGAGCGCCGCGCGCAGGCGATCGACGAGCGGCTGGATCTCGGCGTGGCGCAGCTTGTAGAGCGAGCGGTTCGCGACCAGCACGCTCGACACGGGCGCGATCGTCTCGAGCTCGACCAGGTCGTTGTCCTTGAGCGTCGCTCCGGACTCGACCAAATCCACGATCAGATCGCTCAGGCCGACCAGCGGCGCGAGCTCGACCGAGCCCTGCACGTAGATGATCTCGGCCTGGATGCCCTTGGAGGCGAAGTGCTCGGCGGCGATCCGCGGGTACTTGGTGGCGATGCGCGGCACGCTCGGCACGGGCGGAGCCTGACGCGGCCCCGCGACCACCAGCCGGCAGCGACCGACGTTCAGATCGAGCGGCTGATACAGGTCGTAAGCACGCTCGCGCAGTACGTCGCGCCCGCTCACGCCCAGGTCCGCCGTGCCGTATTCGACATAGGTCGGCACGTCGTCCGGCTTCAGCAGCAAGAAGCGCAGGCTCTTGTCGTCGGACTCGCGGATCAAGCGACGATCGTCGGCTTCGAGCGGCGTGGGATCGATGCCAGCGCGGCGGAACAGCGGCGCGAGCGCGCGGGTGACGCGCCCCTTGGGCACGGCCAGTGTGAGCGGGACCTTCACGGCTCCTCCGACGAGACCTTGATGCGCGAGACGTCGGCGCCGACGCCCTTCAGCTTCTTCTCGATCTGCTCGTAGCCGCGATCCAGGTGGTAGACGCGGCGGACCAGCGTCTCGCCCTCGGCGACCAGGCCCGCGATCACGAGCGACGCGCTGGCGCGGAGATCGGTGGCCATCACGCTCGCTCCCGACAACCGGCGCACGCCCTCGACGATGGCCGTATTGCTGTGGGTCTCGATGCGCGCGCCCATGCGGCTGAGCTCGGGAACGTGCATGAAGCGGTTCTCGAACACGGTCTCGGTGAGCACGCTGCGGCCGCCGGCCACGCACATCATGGCCATGAACTGGGCCTGCATGTCCGTGGGAAAGCCGGGGTGCGGGGCGGTCGCGACGTCCACCGAAGCGAGGCGGTCCAGGCGCCGTACGCGCACGTGCGCCCCTTCGCGCTCGATCTCGACGCGCGCTTTGCGCAGCTTGACCACGACCGGCTCGAGGCTCTCGAGCGGCGCGTTCTCGAGCAGCACATCTCCGCCCGCGGCGCCGACCGCCGCCATGAACGTCCCGGCCTCGATCCGATCGGCGATGATCGCGTGATCGAAGGGCAGGAGCTCGTCCCGGCCTTCGATGTGGATGACCGAGGTGCCGGCGCCGTCGACCCGCGCACCCATCTTGTTCAGGACCCGGCCGAGCTCCTCCACCTCGGGCTCGCACGCGGCGTTGACGAGCGTGGTGCGGCCGCGCGCGAGCGCAGCGGCCATCATCAGGTTCTCGGTGCCGGTCACGGTCTGCATGTCGAACACGACCTCGGCGCCGCGCAGCCGCGGAGCTTCGGCCTGGATGTAGCCGTGCTCGACCTGGATCTTGGCGCCGAGCGCCTCGAGACCCATCAGGTGTTGGTCGACCGGGCGGGCGCCGATCGCGCAGCCGCCGGGCAAGGAAACGCGCGCACGACCGTAGCGCGCGAGCAACGGACCGA
>JALYWZ010000927.1 GCA_030852505.1 Myxococcota bacterium
GTTCGCTTCGGCGAAGGCGCGATTTCGTGCGCGGGGCGAGGACCTGCTGGTCGCGGCGCCGGACCTCGTCGTCCGCGCGCACAACCACTCGCTCGAGCTCGCGTCCGCGTCGCTCGGGGGCGGGATCACGATCCAGGGCATGACGCGGCGGGTGCTCGAGCGCGTTGCCGGGCTCTTCGACGGACAGCGGACTCTGTCGGAGCTGCGAACGGCGGCCGGACCCGACCGGGCGGCGCTCGAGCGCGTGGTGGCTCAGACGATGGGCTCCCTGCTGTTCGCGCCCGGTGCGCTGGCCGCCCTCGAAGCGGAGCTCTCGGGCACGGAAATCGTGCGCTTTCCCGGCGTGCCGTACGAGATCGTGCGCGCGTACTGGGAGAACATGATCGCAACCCGAAAGCTGGCGCTTTCAACGCTCGGCGAGCTCGCGTCCGAGCCGCTCGGCTGGTTGCGGCGCTTGCACGTCGTGGCGTTGCTGGGTGCAGATCTCACCAACTTCTACCGCCCCGCAAGCCGTGTCACGGAGGGCGGAGTGCGGCCGGGGGGGATTTACGACACGCCCGTGAACGTGAAGCGCGGCGAGCGCGCGCTGCTGCTCGGCGGGCCGCGCGTCGGCGTCGGCTTCGTGGGCGGCGAGGCGTATCACCGCTTGCTCGCGGAGCGCGCCGGCGATCCGGAGAGTCTGCTTTCCGCGCGCGCTCCCAAGAACGACGAACTTCCGTGGGGTGAGGTCGTGACGGGCCGCGCGGCAAGCGATGAAAAGGATGCAGCCTGGTTCTTGCCGCCACGGCCGCTACACCCGGCGCATTTCGACGCGTTGTTCGAAGCCTATCGCCAGGCACTAGCAGCCTACGGGGCGGGCGACGCCGAGCGCGGCACGCGGGAGCTCGCGCGCTTTCATTACCGCTTCGTGCGCCTGCACCCGTTCCGCTGCGCCAACCAAAGCCTGTCGATGAACCTCGTAAACCTCGCGCTCACTCGGATCCGCGGCGCGGGCATGCCCCACCTCCTGCTCGACCAGCTGGCGCTGCGCTTCACCTTGCCCGCGTACGAGCGCATCTTCGAGCTGGCCGTCGCCGAGTACGCGCTCGATGGCGGGCCGTCCGAGCGCTGGCGCGCCCACCGCGAAAAGAAGGCGCTGAGCTACGGCTTCATCCAGCGCCTTCAAAACCCCACGGAAAACGCCGCGCTGCTCGCCAACAGCCAGCCAGCCGCTGCACGGGCGTCGTTGATCCTCGATTGAGCCCACTGCCGGGCAGCGCGAAACGCCCTGGCCACACTCGCCCCGTCACCTCGCGGATCCCTCTCCGAAAGACTCGTGAAACCCGGGGGCGCGCAGCCTTTCTCAATCACTGAGAGGACGGCGATGAGTCTAGAAATCGGCTACGACGTGTCCTCCGGCGCCAACGGTTCCGCCGCGACGGTGCGAATGCAATCGGTGCAGGAGCTCTTGCACGGGCGCGGCCAGGGCGGCTTCCTCGGCACGGTGACCGCCGGGGAAGTGAAGATCCAGGACCTCGGCCGCTGCCTGTTGCCGTCGCCGATCGCCAAGCACCTGGGCGACGCCGCGCTGCACTTCGTGGGTGAGGCGGACCAAGTGCTCGTCAACGATTGCCGGTCTTACCTCGAGGCCGTGAGCGACCGCCCGAGCGAGCTTCCGGCGTTCGAGCTCGCGGGGCCGCGCAACAAGATCTTCTTCGACCCGCGCATGGTCAAGGTCGGGATCGTGACCTGCGGCGGCCTGTGCCCGGGCTTGAACAACGTGATCCGCGGGCTCGTCTACGAGCTGTCGCACGGCTACGGTGCCAAGCGCATCCTCGGCTTTCGCTACGGCTACGAGGGGCTGATTTCGCGCTTCGGCCACCAACCGCTCCAGCTCACGCCCGAGAGCGTCGGCCAGATCCACCACCAGGGCGGCACGCTGCTCGGCTCCTCGCGCGGCAATCAAGACCCGGCAGAGGTCGTCGACAACCTCGAGGCGCTCGGCGTCGATATCCTGTTCGTGGTCGGCGGCGACGGCACGATCCGCGGCGCGATGCAGATCGTTGCCGAGATCACCCGCCGCAAGCTGAAGATCGCCGTCGTGGGCGTGCCCAAGACCATCGACAACGACATCCATTTCATCGACCGCAGCTTCGGCTTCGAGACCGCGGTGTCGGCGGCCGTCGAGGTGATCCGCGCCGCCCACGTCGAGTCGACGGGCGCGCGCGACGGCATCGGTCTCGTCAAGCTGATGGGTCGCCACTCGGGCTTCGTGGCTTGCCAGGCCGCGATCGCCTCGACCGACGTGGATCTGGTGCTGATCCCGGAGGTGCCGGCGGTGCTCGAAGGCGAAAACGGCATGATCGCCTATCTGGAGCGCGTCCTGAACCGCAAGGGCAACGCCGTGGTGGTCGTCGCCGAGGGCGCCGCGCAAGAGCTGATCCAGGAACAATCGGGCGGCCCCGTGACGGACAAGAGCGGCAACGCCAGGCTGCGCGACGTCGGCGCCTTCTTGCGCGATCAAATCGTCGCAGAGTTCAAGCAGCGGGGCCGCGAGGTCACGCTCAAGTACATGGACCCGAGCTACATGATCCGCAGCGT
>JALYWZ010000928.1 GCA_030852505.1 Myxococcota bacterium
CCTGGTGGGAGCGCGCCCTCGAGCGCGGCCCGGCACAGCATCGCGCCGATCGGCACGCCGCCGCCGAGGCCCTTGGCGAGCGCGACGATGTCGGCCTTCACGCCCTGCTGCTCCATCGACAAGAACGTGCCGGTGCGTCCGACGCCGGTCTGGATCTCGTCGGCGATCAGCAGGCTGCCGTGTCGATTCGTGAGCTGCCGGAGCTCCTTCAAGAAACCGGGCGGCGCGGGCAGCACGCCGCCTTCACCCTGCACCGGCTCGACGAGGATCGCCGCGACGTCGGGCGCGAGCGCGGCGTGCACTGCGCGCGCGTCCCCGTAGCTCACGTGCGTCACGTTCGGCAGCTCGCCGAAGCCGTCGCGGTACTTGTCCTGGCCCGTGGCCGCGAGCGCGCCCAGCGTGCGCCCGTGGAACGAGTTCTTGAAGGCGATCACGCGCAGCCGCGTGGTCTCGCCCTTCAGGTGAAAGTGGTGCCGCGCGAGCTTCAGGCTGGCTTCGATGGCTTCCGTGCCGGAGTTGCAGAAGAACGCACGATCCATGCCGGTGACCCGGCACAGCTCCGCGGCGAGCTTCACGTTCGGCTCGTTGAAGTAGTAGTTCGAGACGTGGATCAGCCGCCCTGCCTGCTCCGACAGCGCCCTCACCAGCCGCGGGTGCGCGTGTCCGAGCGCGCTGACCGCGATCCCCGCGTAAAAATCCAGGTAGCGCTGGCCGGCGTCGTCCCACAACACCGAGCCCAGCCCGCGCGTGAAGACCAACGCGGGCTGGCGGTAATTCGGATACAGGTACTGCCTGCCGAGCTCGACGAGTTGTTTCTGGCGCTCCGTCAAGTGCTCGGCCGGAAGCGGCGCCACGGACGTCATAGAACCTTCGCGATGGCCGAGGTGACGTAGTCGAGGTTCTTGTCGTTCAGCGCGGCCACGCAGATGCGCCCGCTGTCGACGATGTACAGGCCGAACTCGGAGCGCAGGCGCTTCACGCGCTCGAGCTCGAGGCCCGAGTACGAGAACATGCCCTTCTGCTTGGCGATGAACGAGAAGTCGCGTGACACGCCCTTCTCGGCCAGGCTCGAAACGAAGCGCGTGCGCATCGACAGGATCCGCTCACGCATCTCGCGCAGCTCCTGCTCCCAGTCGGCGCGCAGCTTGGGATCGGCCAGCACCAGCGCCACGATCTGCCCGCCGTGCGAGCTCGGGTTCGAGTAGTTGGTGCGGATCACGCGCTTCAGCTGCGAGGTGACGCGCTTCTGCTCGTCGGCGTTGGCAGTGACGAAGGTGATGGCCCCGACACGCTCGCGATACAGGGAAAAAGACTTGGAGAAGGAGTTCGCGACCAGAAAGTTCAGCCCGGCCTCGGCCAGAGCCTGGAGCGCCACGGCGTCCTCGACGATGCCCACTCCGAAGCCCTGGTAGGCAAAGTCGACGAACGGCACCAGGTCCTTCTGCTTGCACACGCGCGCCACCTCGAGCCACTGGTTCGCGTCGAGATCCACGCCCGTCGGGTTGTGGCAGGAGGCGTGGAGCAAGACGATGCTCTTAGCGGGCGCGTTCGACAGCCCTTGGATCATCCCGGAGAAGTCGAGGCCGTGCGACGCGGCGTCGTAATACGGATACTCGCGCACCGTGAAGCCGGCGGTCTCGAACACCGCGCGGTGGTTCTCCCAGCTCGGCTTGCTCAGGTACAGCTCCGAGCCCGGCGAGAAGCGCTTCAAGAAATCGGCGCCCAGCTTGAGCGCGCCCGTGCCGCCGAGCGCCGCGGCCGTCACCAGTCGGTTTTCGGCGATCAGCGGCGAGCCCGCGCCGAACAGCAGCTTCTGGACCTCGCTGCGGTACGCGGGCGAGCCGTCGATCGGCAGGTAAGCCTTCGAGTCTTCCTTCTCGTACCAGAGCTTCTCCGCCTCGCGCACGACGCGCAGCACCGGCACCTTGCCGGTCGCGTCCTGGTACACCCCGACGCCGAGGTTCACCTTGTTGGGGTTCTTGTCGGCGACGAAGGCGTCGGTCAGGCCGAGGATGGGGTCGGGGGGAGCGAGCGGAACGTCTGAAAAGGGGGAGAAGGCCATGATGGTTCTGGTTTCCGCCCGACTGATGGGCGGGGTTCCGCGTTTACCACCGCTCCGGGAGGTCCGCCCATCGACGCGCAAGGCCGCAGTCCTATCGCATTTGGGCCAATGGGCCGGCTCGCCGGGGAGGGAGCTACGGCCCCACGCCGCCGGTGAGGATCGCCGTGATGCGGACGGCGTGAGGGTCGTTCGGGTAGCGCTCGAGGAAGCGCTCGGCGCGTCGCACGGCGGAGGCCCGGTCGCCCTGGCGGTCGAGCGCTTCGATCGAGAGTGCTTCCGCCTCGGGTGCGAGCTGACCTGCGGGGAAGCGCCGGCGGTAGCCGTCCATCAGCGATGAGACTCGAGCGTAGCGACCGGCCACGAACAGGGCTCGCGCCTCGTCGAGTGCTTCGATCTCGGCGGCGAGCGTGGAGCCGGCCGCGGCGGTCCTGGTGGAAGGAAGCTTCGGTGCGGCGCTCCGCGGTCGCACCAGCTTGGTCGGCGGGGTCGGCTCCGGAGCGCTCGGCGGCGCGATAG
>JALYWZ010000247.1 GCA_030852505.1 Myxococcota bacterium
GATCAGGGCTGGCTCGAGCTGCGCCTGATCGATCCGAGCGCGACCGACCTGGTTCAGGCTCGAAAGCGCGAGCTCGAGCGCCGGCTCGCCCGCGCCGAGCAAGCCGTCAACGCGGCGCTCGCCGCGTCGCCGAAGGAGGTCGCGCCGTCCCGTGCCGAGGTCGACGTGCTGCGCATGAAGGGCGAGCTCGAAAAGGCCCGTCAGAAGAGCGCGCCTCTCGCCGAGCGCTCGACCGACCCCGCCAACGCCTACGTGCTCGCCGCGCTCGACTTCGCGGAAGACTCTCCCAAGTGGGACGGCGTGATCGAGCGCCTGCGCATCGCCAGGAACGGTGAAGCCGGCGGCGGCCGCGCGCAGGCCGCGCTCGTCTACGTCCTCGCTCGCGCCGGCCGCACCGAAGACGCCCAAGCCGAGCTCGCCAAGATCGGACCGAGCTCACCGATGGCTCCGCTGTTGCCTCAACTGAAAGCCTTCGTCGCGAGAGCGCCGAAGGGCTCCGCAGCCAGCGCCAGTGCCAGGCCCGCCGCTCGCGCTCCCGCCGCTCCCGCCGCACGTGCTCCCGCGGGTGAGGCCAATGCCATGCTCGACAAGGCGCAACAGGCAACGCGAAGCGGTCGCTACGCCGCGGCAGAAGAGCTCTACTACCGCGTCCTCGAGCGCAGCCCCGGCAACGCCCGAGCGCTCTCCGGCCTTGCCGAGATCGCGCGCCGCAAGAACGACACGGCCCGCGCCGAAGAGCTGAAAGAGCGCGCGCGCCTCGACGCCAGCAACAACTCGAAGGGCGACGGCGCTGCGCAGGCGAAGGAGCCCGATGAAGAGCCGCCCGCCGCGCCCAAGAGCGAGCCGGCCCCTGGCAACGGCTCGAACCCGAGCCCCACGCTCCCGCCAGAGGTCGACACCACCGATCTGCCGGGGTCGAAGCCGTGAGGTTGGCCGTCGCGTGTGGCCTGGCCCTGTTGATCGCGAGCTGCGGCCGCCCGCGAGGCTCGCAGAACCAAGACGAGCCCGAGCCCGGTCAGAACGACTCGCGCATCGTCGAGATCGATCTCGAGTCGGGCGCGCCGGAGGGCTCGAGCGGGAGCCTGTTCCAGCTGCCCGCGACGCGCACCTACACGGGCCTGGTCCGCGCGCTCGAGCGCAGCCTGGAGAGCAAGGAGACGGCCGGCCTGTTCATCAAGCTCGGCGCCGCCGGGCTGGATTTCTCGCGCGCCTCCGAGATCGGCCGCATCGCCTCGCGCTACCGCGAGAAGAAGCTGCCGGTCGTGTGCCACGCCCACACCCTGGCCAACGCCGGCGCTTGGCTCACCCTCAAGGGTTGTAGCCGGATCTGGCTCAGCCCCGCGGGCAGCTACGAAACGGTCGGCATCGCCGCCGAGCTCGTGCACGTGAAGAGCCTGCTCGACCGGCTCAAGGTAGCGACCGATTTCATCGCCGTCGGCAAGTACAAGGGGGGCGCAGAGCCGCTCACGCACACCGAGCCGAGCGAGGCCACGCGGGAAGCCCTGGGCGCGACCCTCGGCTCGATGCGCGCGGCCTGGCTCGCCGATATCGAATCCGCGCGAAACGGCCTGGGCCCCGCGCTCGAGGCCGGCCCGTACAGCCCCGAAGAAGCCAAGGCGCAGAAGCTGGTCGACGCGGTGGGCTTCGAGGAGGAAGCGCTCGCCGAAGCCAAGCGTCTCGGCAAGACGCGCTTTTCCAAGGCCGAGTTCGGCCCCGACAGCGGCACGAAAGACGGCTTCGATCTGGGCCAGCTGATCCGCATCCTGTCCGGCGCCGAGGAAGCCACGGGCGGCAAGCCGCACCTGGCGGTCGTCCCGGCCGAGGGCGCCATCACCCTCGAGAGTGGTGGTCCGTTCGACAGCGGCGGCATCACCTCCCACTCGCTCAACAAGACCCTCGAGCGCCTGCGCAAGGACGACTCCGTCAAGGCCGTCGTGCTCAGGATCGACTCCCCGGGCGGCTCCCCGCTCGCCAGCGACCTCATCTGGCGCGAGCTCCGGGAGCTGCAGAAGAAAAAGCCGGTCATCACCTCCGTCGGCAGCATGGCCGCGAGCGGCGGTTACTACATCGCCGTCGGCACCCAGAAGATCATCGCCGAGAGCACCAGCATCGTCGGCTCGATCGGCGTGTTCGGCGGCAAGATCGTGCCCGGCCCCGCGCTCCACGAGGTGGGCATCGATGCCTTCCTGATCCCAGCGAATCCCGATCCCGTCGCAGCCCAGCGCGCCGCGTACCTGTCTCCGTTCCGGCTGTGGGACGACGCCACGCGCGAACGCGTCCGCGCCCACATGCAGGGCATCTACGACCTGTTCATCGAGCGCGTCGCGACCGGACGCCACCTGCCGAACGAGAAGGTCCGCGAAATCGCGGAAGGGCGCATCTACAGCGGAAACCAGGGCAAAGATCTCGGCTTGGTCGACGAAATCGGCGGGCTCGCCCACGCCATCGACAGCGTCCGCAAGCTGGCGAAGCTCGCCCCGGATATCCCGGTCACGGTCGAGGGCCCGCGTGACGGCCTGCTCGAGCGCTTGCTGCTCGGCGAAGAAGCCAGTAACGCCCAAATCGAAGCGGCCGTGCTCGCCTACGAGAAGCGCACGGCCATCCTCGCCCAGATCCCGCCGTCGCTGCGCGCTCACGTCGCCTCGCTCTCGCCGCTTTTGACCGGCGAAACCGCCGTCGTCGCCCTGCCGCTCGCGGTCACCCTGCGCTAGCGCCGCCGCCTGCCGGCTGCCACAGGGTCAGACCACGCCGCGGAGGGGGTCGCGGCGATGCATTGCAGTCAGGATCCTGACTGTGATCTCTTCTCTCAGATCGGGTCTCCAACGCGCGGGCGCTTCAAGTCGTGCACCGCGACGTGCACGAGCAGGCCGGCGACCGCCGCAGAGATCCACGCTTCGAAGGTTTCCATCAGCCCCGCGTCCACCCACGACGCGAGCAGGATCCCGATTCCGCTTGCTACCGCGAAGCCCGCGCAGCGAAAGCCCGCGCCGCGCCGCCCTTCACGCCTCGCGTAGGCCGCCGCCACGACTGCGACCAGGGGGACCGTGTGCGCGACGAGCGCGATCAGCACGTCGAGGTGACTGAACGGCCCGTCACTGATCCGCGCGATCGCGCCGAGCGCGAGGCCGTCGCCGACGTGGTGCACCATCAAGCCCCAGAACCCGAGCTCCAGCCCGAGGTCCGCCCCGTCCGCCGCCCGCCCGCGCAAGAGCTGCTCGAGCCCGATCGGCAACACGGCACCCGCCGCAAACACCACGAGCGCCCAGGCGATGCCGATCGCGTGCACCGCCTCCGGCAAGATGTGCGCGAACACCACGACCAGACCCGCGATCAGCGCGAACGATCGCAGCATCGCGACCGGCTTCGGACTTCCGATTGGCGCAAGCCCGAGCGCGGCCCCGAGGGCGACGGCGAGCGTGGCCAAAACGAACGCGAGAGCCAAGGGGGCGCGTTTCTAGCACGAACCGCGGGGTCAACAGGCCCGGTGGGCGGCCCCCGGGAAAATCTTGCCTGGATTCAAGAGCCCGCTCGGATCGAACAGGCGCTTCAGGTCCCTCTGTAGCGCGATCAGCTCCGGTGACTGCTCGAGCGGAAGGTAGGGCGCTTTCAACACGCCGATCCCGTGCTCGCCGCTCAAGGTCCCCCCGAGCGCCACCACCTCCCGAAACAGATCGCCGATCGCGAGGTCCACGCCCGCGATCTCGTCGTCCGTGTCCCACAGGAAGTTCACGTGCAGGTTACCGTCGCCCGCGTGCCCGTAGGTGAGCGAGCGCACCCCGTGCTTCTCGCAGCTCCGCGCCACGCGCTCCAGCAAGGTGGCGATGCATTGCCGCGGCACCACCACGTCCTCGCTCAGCTTGCGGCGAGTCAGCTTGCGCACGGCGTGGCTCATCTCGCGGCGAGCCGCCCAGAGGCGCTCCCGTTGCCCCGCGTCCTGCGCGACGAGCACCTCGAGCGCCTGCGCCGCCTCACAAGCCGTCCCGACTCGCTCCGCCGCGACCTCGCAGTCCCTCGCGGAGCCGTCGACCTCGATCAACAGCAGAGATCCGGCGCGTGCGTCGATCGGATTGCCCGCCGCGCGCATCGCGTTCAACGTCGAGCCGTCGAAGAACTCGATGCAGCGCGCCGTCACGCCCGCGCTCGTCATCTCGGCCACGCAGCGCGTCGACGCGCGCACATCGGGGAACAAGGCGAGCAGCGTCGTCACCGACTCCGGCTTGCGGATCAGCTTGAGCGTGATGTCGCCGAACACCGCGAGCGTGCCTTCGCTGCCGACGAGCAGCGCCGTCACGTCGTAGCCGGTCACGCCCTTCAGCGTGCGCCGGCCCACTTGCAGCCGCTGCCCGCCGATCAGCAAGGCCGTCATCCCGAGCACGTAGTCGCGCGTCACCCCATATTTGAAGGCGCGCGGCCCGCCCGCGTTCTCCGCCACGTTGCCGCCCAGGCAACACGACGAGAGCGAGTTCGGATCCGGCGGATAGAACCAACCCTCTGCCTCGACCGCGTCGTGAAGGCTCTTCAGAACGAGCCCCGGCTCGACGACCGCGATCCCCTCGCGCAGGTCGAGCTCCTTCAGCTGATTCATGCCCGAAATCGCCAGCACGATCCCGCCCGCGACCGGCACGGCCCCGCCGGTACGGCCCGTCCCACCGGCTCGCGGGGTGATCGGCACCTCGGCCTCGCGCGCCGCGGCCAGCGCTTGCTGAATATCCTCCGCAGAGCTCGCGAGCACGACGGCGTCGGGGACCACGCCCTCGGCCTCCGACTCGTCGCGCACGAAGCGCTCGCACGCGTCGCGCTCGACCAGGACCTTCGAGGGCCCGAGCGACGCCTCCAGCAAGCGGCGCGCCTTGTCGCGCGCTGCGACACTCGGTCGTGGTACGTCCGGACGAGACAGCAGCACGCAGCGAGCTTAGCGCGAAACTAGGCGAACACGGCCCAGACCCGCTCGATTGCCCAACAGCTCGCGGCCGAACCAATCGCGTACACGAGGGCGCGTTCCACCGTCGCTGCGCGCGCCCAGCGCGTCGCCGAGCGCAGGGCGAGCCACGCCGGTGCCACCACCAACAGCTGCCCGAGCTCCACCCCCGCGTTGAACGCCCCGAGCGCGAGTGGAACCTGCTGCGGTGGCAGCCCGACCTCGGCGAGCGCCCCTGCGAACCCGAAGCCGTGCAAGAGCCCGAAGCCGAACGCCACCGCCCAGGGCGCGCGCCGCGACCACGAGTCCACAGGCTTCGCGCACTCCACGGCCACCAGCAGGATCGACAGCGCGATCACCGCCTCGACCGGGGCCGACGGCACGCGCACCCAGCCGAGCACCGCGCCCGCCAGGGTAACGCTGTGTGCCAGCGTGAACGCAGTCACCGTCGCCACCAACCGCTTTCCGTCGCGAACCAGCAGCACGAGCGCCAGCACGAACAGCAAATGATCGACTCCGCCCAGGATGTGCTCGATCCCGAGCCTCACGAACTCTCGGATCGTCTCGGCGACGTCCGTCCCGCCCCGCAGCTCGAGCCGCGCGTGCTCTGCGGAGGCGACCTGGGTGAGCTCTTTTCCCGCAGCCCACTGCACCCGCACCACGATCCGGTGCGTGCTCCCCTCGAGACCCTCGAAGTCGATCGACGTGAGCCCCTCGCTGCCGCAGTCGATCGCGCCCTCCAGCAACGCGCAGTGCTCCGGGAACTCCGGATCGACGCCCTTCGCCGGCGCGGTCCACCGGATCAGAAATCGTCCGGGAGCCGTCTCTTCGAGCGCGAGAGCGCCGGAGGTCGCCTCGTGGCACAGCCCGGTGCGCGCGAACAGCAGCGCCGCGAACAGCAGCAGCAAACGGATCACGACGCCTCCACGAAGCGGTAACGCGACAGCAGCCGCTGCTCCGCTTTCTCCTTCAGCTCGTCGCCCAGCGACGCCTTCCAATCCCGCACGAGCCGCGGCAAGAGCAGCGCTTCATCCGGCAATCCCGCGGGGATCGTGTCGACGACCCGCACCGCGTGAAACCCGCGCGTGCTCTCCAGAACCACCACCTCTCCGGGCTTGGCGCGCGAAACACCCTGTGCGAACTCGAAGCCAAAAATCCGCGCCAGGTCTTCGAACGCGACTTCTTCCAGCTTCGCGCCCACGTCGTACACGTCGCCCAGCGCCGAAAGCTCTTTTCCCTGTCTTGCCGCGCTGGCCGCAAAGCCCTTCGCGCGCGCTTCGGCGTCGCCCCCTCCCCGCTTCGCGAACGCGTGCTCGATCGTGTAACGCTCCGGCACCTCGTAGCGCGCGCGATTCGCCTCCAAGAACCCGGTGAGCTCGGTGTCGGTCGGCTCGCGCTGGATCTCGAGCCCGCGAAAAACCTCCAGCGCGCGCGCCGCCATCCGCGCCGTCAGCTGCGGATCCGTACGATCCACGCCGAGCCTCACGGCTTCGCGGTACACCACCTCGTCGCTCTTCCAGCGCGCGATCGCCTGATTCCGCTCGTCGGTCGTCGCTGCTCGTCCCAATTGCCATTCCAGCTCGCGCACCAGGTGCTCGCGCGTCGCCCGAGTCACTCGCACGACGTGCGCATCGTCCGTGCGTGCCGCCGTCGCCCGGACCGTCGCGAATAGCGCGCCCAGCACGACGAAGTGGAGCAGCGGCTCCCGCAGCAGGCTCGACATCGACGCCATCCTAGACCGGTGCCCGCCCTCCGGACGCCCCTCCGCGCTGCCTCAATACCCGGCAGACTGGTGCCCGTCCCGGGCGCAACCGCTTTGCCTCGACGTCCGGCAGACCGTCAACGTCGGGGGAGGCTTCTCCAAACCCCAATCACAGTCACGATCGAGACTGCTACATGCCGCGCTGCCAAAGCCGGTGACGGTGGCGAGCGTGATCTCGGGCCTCCAAACCCCAATCACAGTCACGATCGAGACTGCTA
Source organism: Myxococcota bacterium (assembly GCA_030852505.1). Taxonomy (GTDB): domain Bacteria; phylum Myxococcota_A; class Polyangia; order Polyangiales; family Polyangiaceae; genus PMG-095. The sequence continues at coordinate 6,899 of JALYWZ010000247.1, forward strand.
ACCGCCTCGCGAAGTGGGCTGCGTCCGCCCCGAGGCCCCTCGCCCCGCGCGCAGCGCAGCGAGCACGGGGCTTGAGGGCCTCGGC
>JALYWZ010000929.1 GCA_030852505.1 Myxococcota bacterium
AGCTTCCTGTACTTCGAACAGGGGTTGGACTTCGGCGGTGATCTGTATAGTCTGGCGCTCGATCGGAACGCGGCGGTGGCCGACAAACCTCGGCCGATCACCGCGCCGGGCCCGTTCGCACCGCTCCGCGTCGATTGCGCGGGCGCCTGGTGCACCGTGCTCGGACGTGAAGGGCAGAGTCTGTTCGCCGGCGCAGACGCGCATCGCTACGGCTTCTGGACCAGTGAAGACGTGTCGAACCCAGACGCGCCGCGCAGCGAACGGATCGTGCTCGAAGCCGATGGTCCGGTGGTCGCGTCGCCGGTCGACTCGGCGAGCTGGTCGGCGGGGCTCGCGTATCGGGATGCCGCGGGGCTCCACGTGGGAGCGTTCACGGCGGAAGGTCCGCTGTACACGCAACCCATCGCGGACGCCGGAGAACCAGCGGCGTTGTTTTTCGAAGCGAACGCAGCCCGCTACCGCTTGTTCGAGCGCGGGGGAGACGGCTTGCTCACCTCGCGCAGCGTGGCTGCCGACGGAGCGGGGGCCGCCGGTCCGGTCGACGCGCCCGTGCTCCGAGTGATGTGCAGCGCGGGCAGCGGTTACCTCGCGCTCGATCCCGCGACGCGCGCCTTCTACCGGCTCAGCGACGCAGGCACCACCGGCGGCGAGCCCTTGCCGCCGATCCGAGAGGGCTCGAAGGAGCTGTGGCGCTGCCTCGGCGATTCTCTGTACGGCCTCGCGTACAACGGCACGGGTGCGCTCGCTTACCGTGGCAGCCCCAACGCCACGGGAGGGTGGAGCTTCGAGACCTGGACGTTCGGCGAACCGGAAGGCGATGGCGGGCTCGGCGTCGGCTTCGGCGCCGTTGCGGGTGATCTCGCGGACCAGCGGGCGGTGTTCTTCGTTGCACGCGCGGGTGGCTTCTCGGAGCCCCTGGTCGCGATCGTGGTCGGCGCAGAGGGCGCACCTCTGAGCTACGCGCTGCAGCTGCCGGAGGAGGCGTTCTTGAGCGAAGCGGCGGCGCCTTCGCGCGGGGAGCCGAGCGTGTTGCGTCTGGCCTGGTCGGAGCTCGGGACCCGCAAGGGGACCGTTTCGACGTGGGCGCTGCCCTGAGCGCGGTGCGCAGGGCGTTTTTGGGCGGCGCTCGGCGCTGCTCGCGCTCGCAGTGGCGGCGGGCCAGGGAATTTGTTAACGGGGGGCCGTGAGCACCTCCAACAAACTCTTCATCGAAGATCTCGACACCAATCAGAAGCGCGTGATCGTGCGCGTGGATTTCAACGTGCCGCTCAAGGACGGCGTCGTGGAGAGCGACAAGCGCTTGAAGGAGTCGCTGCCGACGATCAAGTACCTGCGCGAGCACGGCGCGAAGACGATCTTGATGTCGCACCTCGGGCGTCCAGACGGCAAGCGCGTGCCCGAGATGAGCCTCGAGCCGGTGGCCAAGGCGCTCGGCGCGCTGCTCGGCGCCCCCGTGAAGTTCGCGAGCGACTGCGTGGGCGAGCCGGCCAAGACGGCGGCTCAGAGCCTGCAGCCGGGCGAAGTTCTGCTGCTCGAGAACCTGCGCTTCCACCCGGAGGAAGAGGCCAACGACCCCGCGTTCGCGAAGCAGCTCGCCGAGCTGTCGGACGGCATCTACGTGAACGACGCGTTCGGCTCGGCGCATCGAGCGCACGCCTCGACCGAGGGCATCACCAAGAGTGTCAAGCAGGCGGCCTCCGGCTACCTGATGAAGAAGGAGCTCGACTACCTCGGCCAGGCGTTGGGCGCGCCCGCGCGTCCCTTCGTCGCGATCATCGGCGGCTCGAAGGTGTCTAGCAAGATCGACGTGATCAAGCACCTCTTGCCGCGCGTGGACCATCTGCTGCTCGGCGGCGGCATGACCTACACCTTCCTCAAGGCGCAGGGCCTCGAGGTCGGCAAATCGATCGTCGAGAACGACCGCGTGGATTTCGCGCGCGGGCTCCTCGCCGAAGCGGGCGGAAAGCTCATCCTCCCCGAGGACTTCGTGGTCACCGACAAGCTCGATTTCAAGGGTCGTAGCGTGGGCGCCACCAAGGTCGTCTCCAAGAACGCCATCCCGTCGGACTGGGAAGCCGTGGACATCGGCCCCACCTCGATCGCGCAGTTCGAGAAGATCCTGCTCTCCGCGAAGACCGTGCTCTGGAACGGCCCCGTCGGCGTGTTCGAGATCGACGCGACCGCCAAGGGCACGATGGCCGTCGCCGAGCTGCTCGCAAAGGCCACCGCGGCCGGCGCCACGACCGTGATCGGCGGCGGCGACTCCGCTTCCGCCGTGAAGAAGGCGGGCGTGAGCAGCAAGGTGAGCCACGTCTCCACCGGCGGCGGCGCCTCCCTCGAATACCTCGAAGGCAAGGCCCTCCCCGGCGTCGAAGCTCTGTCCTCGAGGTAATCCCTTCGCTCCTCGCTGCTACGTCGCGCTACGTGGCGGTGAGTTTTCCGGGCAACAAGAAGACTGGAAGCAGCGCCGGTGAAAGCCGGCATGAGGAAGTAGGTGAGTGAGACGAGATGACACCGTCGAATCGAGCAAGTCCTACCCCGGGAGGAGTCCACCCCCGGGAAACCCAGCCTTGCGC
>JALYWZ010000248.1 GCA_030852505.1 Myxococcota bacterium
TGGAAGGCGTCGATCGCGCCAGGGCCGTGGAGTGGAAGGAGGACAAAGGCTTCTATCGCGTCGTCGTCAAGGTGCTGCCGAAGACGAAGGAAGCCGCCGCCGGTGACGTGGAAACCACGATGGGCCGCGTGGTGTCGCTCTGGGAGCGTTACTGCTCGCGCTACGAGCCGGTGCGCGCTCCGATCCGCCGCACTCCGCCGCGGGGTGACGACGTCTGGCCCTCGGCGCAACGCTGAGCGCAAGCGCCGGCTTCGGATCGGACGTTTCGCGTGGACCGAACTGAGACGGGTGCCTTCCACGAACGAGACGGGCGCTTCAAATCCGAAACGCGAGAACGCGCGGCTCATCGATAAAGCCGCGCGTTCCCGTGTGGCACGCCCCGTGAAAGAGGCCTGGCCGATGCCTCGCAAAACTGCTTCCGCTCGAAAGTCCGTCGGTTCGACCCTCGCTCAGATCGAAAAGTTGGCCAAGGTGATCGGTGGCATCCCCGTGTGGGAGGTTTTCCCGGAGAGCGCTGCAGCGCTGGCCGGCGTGCGCTTCGGTGACATCATCGTCAGCGTCAACGGCACCGCCACCCCGACCTTCGAAGAGTTCCTCGCCGCCGGCGAAGCCCACATTGCTCATATCGTGTTCGGCGTGTTCCGCAACGGGCAGATGATGAGCTTGAGTTGCGACGCGCACGCGGATGCGTGAAGCGCTCGGGACGAGCGCCGGACCGCCGGTCTTTCCGCGCGATCCCTGACATGCTTCCCCGCCGGGACTATCCTGTGCGGGCATGTCCGGGACCAGCCCTACCGGCCTCAAGTTCGAGCTTCGGCTCCTCCCAGAAGTAGACGGCCACGTTCGCTACGGTGTCGCCCTCGCGCTGTCCGACGCGGGGTATCAGGGCACCGCGACCATCGAGCCCGAAGCGGGGCGCGTCGCCTTCGCATGGCAGACGGCACCGCCCGAGTGGTGCGAGAGCACGATCCGCGCGCAGCTCCGGACTCTGTACCGTGAGCGGTCGGCCGGCTATCCGCGGCGTGTGACGCGCTGGAGGCCGGCCCCCGAGGGCGCGCCCGGATGAGCGAGCCCGGCATCGTCACCCTGCTCACGGACTTCGGTCTCGACGATCCGTACGTAGGGATCCTGAAGGGCGTGATGTTGTCGATCGAACGGCGGCTCACGCTGGTCGACGTCTGCCACGGCGTGCCGCCGCAGAACGTCGCCGCCGGTGCGCTGTGGCTCGCGCACGCGTTCAGCTGGTTTCCCCCGGAAAGCGTGCACCTCGCCGTGGTGGACCCGGGCGTGGGGAGCGAGCGGCGCGCGCTCGGGGTGCGCGCGAGCGGGCATGCCTTCGTGGCGCCGGACAACGGGATTTTGAGCCGGGTCGCGCTCTCGGACCCGGGCTTCGAGGCGCGCCGGATCGACGCGCAGAAGCTCGGCATCGAGGTTCCGAGCCGCACCTTTCACGGTCGCGATCTGTTCGCCAAGGTCGCGGCGCTCTGGGCGTCGAAACAGCTCCGGTTCGAAGAGCTCGGACCCGTCGTGGACGATCCGGTGATGCTCAGCGCCGAAAGACCGAGCGACGACGGCACCAACGCCGAAGGGCGCGTGCTCGCCGTGGATCGCTTCGGCAACCTGATCACCGATCTGCCGGGCGCAGTGCTGGAACGCGCGGGGGCGGTGCTCGAGCTTCAGGGCCGGACGTTACGCCGGGTTGCGACCTACGCCGAGGCGCGGGAGGGCGAATGCGTGGCGCTCGTGTCGTCCTTCGGTCTGGTCGAGGTGGCGGCCCGTAACCAGAGCGCCGCCGTGCTGCTCGGTGTGGGCCCCGGCGCGCGCGTGGCCCAGCGTTCGGAGCATGCATGAAGCGACTCGCCTGGCTATCGATCACGATTGCTCTCACGGGCTGCTCCGGCGCCGCGAAGCAGCTGCCGCCGCCGGCCGCTCCCGCGGGGGCACGCCCGCAGACACCGCGCGAGCGACTGTCGGCCGGCATGACCGAGCTCGCCGCCAGTAACTACGAAAAAGCCGAGGCAAACCTGAGCGCGGCCCGTGCCGACGCTTCCACGGCGACCCAGGCGGAGCTCGCGCTCTCGGAGCTGTTCCTGCTCACCGGGCGCACCGAACGGGCGATCGCGGCGGCGCAGGCCGCGAAGAGCGACTCGCTGCTCGCAGCGCGTGCGGTCGAGCTCGAGGTCGAGGCCCTACGCAGCAGCGGCAAGCTCGCCGAAGCCGAGGCGCTGCTCCGCCTGTATGCCGAGCGCGCCGAGACGCCTGCGCTCCGGCTGGCTCTCGGAGAGTTGTTGATCGACACGGGGCGCCGTGCCCTGGCCGAGCCGATCCTGCTGTCGCTCATCGAAGACTACAACGAGCAGCGGATCGGCGAAGAAGACGGCCCCGGGCTCGCCCGCGCCGCCCGCGCCGCCTGGTTGCTCCGGCATCCACGCGACGCGAATACGCTGTTCAACGAAGCCGAACGCGCGAGCCCCTCCGATCCGAAGATTTTGCTGTGGCGCGCCGAGCTGTTCCTCGAAAAGTACGACGCCGGCCACGCCGAGGAGGCGCTGAAGGAGCTGCTCGCAAAAGCGCCCAACCACCCCAAGGCGCTGACGCTGCTCGCCAACGTGCGGCTCGATCAGGCGCTCGATTTCGACGAGGCCGAGCGCCTGGCGCGCGAGGCGTTGAAAGCGAACCCGGCCTTCGCGCCCGCTTACTTCGTGCTTGCCGGCGTGCGGCTCCGCGACATGGAGCTCGACGCGGCCGAGCAACAGCTGAAGCAAGGGCTCTCGCACAACCCGAAGGATCTCGAGCTCCTGTCCCTGCGCGCGACGAGGCATTTCCTCGCCGACGACCAGGCCGGCTTCGAGCGCGAAAAGCGGGCGATCCTCGCGCTGAACCCCGAGTATTCGAAGTTTTACGCGATCGTCGCGGAGTTCGCGGACTGGGAGCACCGCTACGAAGAGATCGTGGAGCTCACGCGCGAGGCGCTGCACGTCGACGCCGACGACGCCGGCGCGCTCGCGCAGCTCGGCTTCAACCTGATCCGCGCGGGTCAAGAGGCCGAAGGCGTCCCCACGCTCGCCCGCGCATTTCGGCTCGACCCATACAACGTGCGCGTGTTCAACACGCTGAACCTGTACGAGCAGGTGATCCCGAAGTCTTACCTGAGCGCCGATTCGCCGCCGTTCGTGATCCGCTATCACAAGGACGACCGCGCCGTGCTCGAGCGCTACGTGCCCGAGCTCCTGAAGCGCGCCTGGAAGTCGATGACCGAGGCCTACGGCTTCACGCCCAGCGTGCCGGTGGGCATCGAGCTCTACGCCGAACGCGAGAACTTCGCGATCCGCACCAGCGGCCTGCCCCACACCGCCATCCAGGGCGTTTGCTTCGGCAAGACGCTGGCCTCGATGAGCCCGCAGAACGAGGTCTTCAACCTGGGCATGACGCTCTGGCACGAGCTCTCGCACGTGTTCCACATCCAGATCTCGAGGAGCCGCGTGCCGCGCTGGTTCACCGAGGGGCTCGCCGAATACGAGACCACGATCGCCCGGCCCGAGTGGGCGCGCGAGCACGATCCAGAGCTCTACTCGATGGTCCGCCGCGGCAAGCTGCCGAGCGTGGAGCGCATGAGCCGCGCCTTCACGCGCGCCGAAGACATCGCGGACGTGGCGACCGCGTACTACGCTTCGAGCCAGATCGTCGGCTTGATGGCGCAACGTTCGGGCCGCGGCAAGATGGCCGACCTCTTGCGCGCCTGGGGCAAGGGTCTGCGCGGCGACGACGTGTTCCGGTCCGTGCTCGGCAAGGGCTCGGCCGAGCTCGACCGCGAGTTCAGGGCGGAGCTCGACCGGCGCTTCGCGCGCTATCAGAACCAGTTCGTCCCCGAGCTCCATGCGCGGCCGATCGAAGTCTTGAAGGAGCTCGTCGCCGCATCGCCGCGTGATGCCGACCTCTCGTACGAGCTCGCCTTCGCGCTCTTGCGTTCGGGTGAGCCGCAGCCCGCCAAACAGCAAGCCGAACGAACGCTCGCGCTCGATCCGAAGCACGCTCAGGCGCGCTACCTGCTCGCGCGCGTCGCGCTCGCGGCCAACGATCCGAGGCGCGCCGAGACGCTGCTTCGCGCCATGAAGAAGGACGGCCAGGGCGGCTACGCCGTCGAGCTCCAGCTCGGCGAGATCGCGCGGGCCCACGGTGACGTCGCCTCGGCGCGTGCCTCGTTCGAGCTGGCCGCGGCCGCCGATCCGACCCAGGGTGAGCCGCTGTCCGCGCTTGCCGACCTCGCCGCCGCCGAGAAAGTGCCGGAAGAGGAGGCGCGCCACCTCGGCAAGCTCGCGCTGCTCTCCGAGCACGCCCCGGCGGTCCACCGTCGCTACCTCGCCAAGCTGCTCGAGCTCGGCCGCATCGAAGAGGCCGTGCAGGCCGGGGAAGCCGCGATCTGGGCCGACATAGACGGGCTCACGACGCATCGCCTGTTCGCCGAGGCGCTCGAAAAGAAGGGCGAGCTCGGCCGCGCACGTTTCGAGCTCGAAACCGCCACGCTCTGCGCCGGTGACCCGCAGGACCGCGCCGCGGCGCACGAGCGGCTGGCCGCGCTGCTCACGAAGCTGAAAATGCCGGCCGAAGCGCGGGTCCACACCAAGAAAGCGCTGGAGCTCCGCGCGTCGACTCCAGAGCGGTCGCCGAGCAGTGCGCCTTGACAGGCCGAGTCGGCACAGCTCAACTCGAGAGATGGCGACTCGAGATCTCGCGCTCGAGGAAGTGCTGCAGCAGATCGCAGCCCACGAGCAGAGACACCCCGAGGAGTATCCTGGCGACAGCATCCAGGCGCTGTTCGAAGCTGGGGTGATCCCGGGGCCGTTTTCGAAGGAGGCGGGAGGGCGCGGGCTCGGCCTCTCGGACGCCGTGCGAGCGGTGGAGGCGATCGCAGCCGTATCCCCGTCCGTGGCATTGATCGCGAGTATGCCGCTCGGGCTCGCCGGTGTGATCGCGGCCGCCGGGGAAGTGGCGCCCGACGCGCAGCGCGCGGCGTTCAGAGAGCAGACCGCGCGCGTGGCTGCCGACTATCGGCAACGCCGCCTGTACGCTGCGTGTAACAGCGAGAAGGGCGCTGGCGGCTCGCTCGCGGCAACGCAGACCCACGCAGCACGGCAAGCGGACGGCTCGTTTGCCGTCACGGGCGAGAAGATCCTGGCCTCGGGTGGGTGCAACGCGGCGACGTTCTTTTCGACGGCCAAGGTGAGCGCGGACGAGCTGCCCGACGCGGGCGTCGTCGAGCTCTTCTTCGTCGATCTGGCCTCGGAAGGCGTGGAGGTGCTGGACGATTGGGACGGGTTCGGGATGCGCGCGACGGAGAGCCACACCGTGCGCTACTCGGGCGCTCGGGCGCGCGAAATGCTCGGTTTCCCGAACTTCCTGAGTCTGGTCCAGCCGCTCGAGTACTGGTTCTGTCTGTTCGCGGCGATCCCGCTCGGCTGCGCGAAGGGCGTGCTGCGCGCGACGGCATCGCCCGCTCCGCAATCTCCGGCGCTGAAGCTTCGGCTGTCGGAGGCCACGATGCGCTACGAGGCCGCGCGCGCCTACCTGCTGGAGACCGCGGAGCGGTTTCGACCCGCAGCCGGACCAGGTTACGCCGCGCGCGTGCTGCGAACGAAGACCTACGTGAGCCAGGAGGCGACGCGCTTGTGCGCGGAGCTCTTCGCTCTGAGCGGAGGCAGGAACTTTCGGAGAACCAGCCCGGTGGCGCGCCTTCTGGCGGACTCTTTCGCCGGGACCTCGCTGCGCCCGCCGCTCGCGCTGTCGCTCGATCGCCTCGTCGAGAGCTTCTCTCTCGGCGAAGCGGAGTGAACGCTCACCAATCCATCACCGCGTCGTAAGCCGGCTTGGCGCTGTGCCGGTCGTCGAACAGGAGCGGGAAGTCTTTACGCATCGAGCTGAACTCGGAGAGCCAGGTGTTGTCGTCGGCGATGCCCCACAGCGTGACACCGCTCAGCTCGCGGTGATGACGCCGAAACATCTCGAAAAACGCCTGGTAACGCGCCGCTTGTTTGGCCTTCAGCTCCGCCGTGAACGTGGCGTCCGTGTAGAACGTGTCCTCGGTGTACGTCACCCCGGGGATGTACAGCGACAAGTCCATTTCCGTGATCTGGACCTCGAGACCCAGCGAAGAGTAGAGCTCTATCGCCTTTTCCAGGTTCTCGACGTGCTGGTGGTAGGCCTGGTTCGCCGGATCGGCGGAGGGCTCGATGTTCAGGTGCGCTTGCAGCCCGACGCCGTGCACGGGCACGCCTGCCTCGAGCAGCTTCTTCATCAACGCGTAGATGGCCTGCTGCTTGTCCGGGATGTAGTTGTAAAAGTCGTTGTAGAAGAGCTTCGCGTCCGGGTCGGCCTCGTGCGCGTAGCGGAAGGCCTCGGCGATGTACTCTTCGCCGATGATCTCGAGCCAACGGCTCTTCTGCCCGTCGGGCTCACCCGGGCCGCGCAAGTGGCCGTCGTTCATGACCGCCTCGTTGACGACGTCCCAGCAGTAGACCTTGCCGCGGAAGTGCTTGGCCACGGCATCGATGTGCGCCTTCATGCGCGCGAGCAGCGTCTGCTTCGAGACGGTGCCGCCGCCCGGGCCCTGCCACAACCAATCTGGATTCTGGCTGTGCCAGACGAGGGCGTGTCCGCGAACTTTCATGGCGTTTTGCGCTGCGTACTGGACGATGCGATCGGCAGCGCCGTAAGTGAACTGGCCCTCGGACGGCTGCAGCGACGCGAACTTCATCTCGTTCTCGGGAGTGACGCTGTCGAAGTGTTTGCTCAAGAGCTCGCCGTGGGTCGTCGGGCCGTTCGCGTCGACCGCGGCGCCGATCGGGAAGTAGTTTTGGAACTTGTCCTTCAAGCTGCCGTTTCCGCCGGCAGGCGGGAGCTCGGCGGCCGGTGCACCGCCTGCGCCGGCGCCGCCCGTAGTTGCGGGATCCCCGCCGTTCGCTGCTCCGCCA
>JALYWZ010000930.1 GCA_030852505.1 Myxococcota bacterium
CAGCGCTGCTTCGTCCGGAGTGAGGTTGCTCCGCTCCGGCACGTCGTACACGACCATCCACAGAGCGAGCCACAATAAGCCCACGAGGCCCGCCGCGACGAACGCGGATTGCCAACCGAAGTTGAAAGCCAATAGTGGGACGATCGCGGGCGCCACGATCGCGCCGACGTTGGCGCCGGAGTTGAAGAGCGCGGTCGCGAGCGCGCGCTCTTTCCTGGGGAACCAGAGCGCGACGGCCTTGATCGCCGAAGGGAAATTTCCGCCCTCTCCGAGGCCGAGCGCGACGCGCGCCCGAAAGAAGCCGCCGATGCTGCCGGCGAACGCATGAGCCAGTGCCGCGAGGCTCCAGGCCGCGATCGAGACCGCGTAGCCAATCTTGGTACCGAAGCGATCGACGAAGCCGCCGAACAGCAGCAAGCCGACCGCGTACGACGCTTGAAACGCCGCGTTCACTTCACCGAACTCCGCGTTCGACCAGTGCAGCTCGTTGTCCAGGATCGGCTTCAGCAACGACAGGATCTGGCGATCGAGGTAGTTCACCGTCGTCGCCAGGAACAACAGGAAGCAAATCAACCAGCGGCGTCGCCCGTCGAGCATGTCGAAGCGTGCGGAGGATACGCGAACCTCGCTCGGCTTGCTGTGCGTTTTATCTTACGTTGGTATCGAGAGCGAGAACGCGATTGGAGCTCACGAAATGCGAACAACCGGCGCTGCCGATTGCGACGGAGCTCGGCGTGGTCGTCGACTCCGTGGGCGAAGCAGCGCCGCACAGCCGCTTGCGCGAACCCCTCGAAAAACCCGAGTTGTAGCCGCGCGTTTGACCCGACCGGGCTCGCGTGCGTGCATTCCGCCGTGCACCGCGCCTGGATCCGTGCCTTCTTCCCGACCTGTTCGTGCGTTTTACTATCGTCGGCGACGGCGTTCGCCGCCCCCGATTGCACGTCGGAAAATCTGCTGGCCGGAAAGCAGCCGAGCGCGCGCACTGGCGTGGTCGGAAACCCGGCGCTCGTCACGGACGGGCGCGTGGCGCGAGACGGCACGGCCTGGGACGACTCCTCGGCCGTGACCCTCGAAGAGCAGGGCGCGCTGACCTTCGACCTCGGGGCGCCGAAGCGGATCACGGCGCTGTACCTGCAGGCAGACGCGAACGACACGTACCAGGTGACGGGCTCGCTGGTCGGCACGGAGGGCAGCTTCGAGCGGATGGCCGAGCTCGAGGACCTGTCTCGGGCGGGTCACGGGCTCCGGCCGCGCGCAGTCGAGATCCCTCCCGCGAGCGTGCGCTTCATCCGGATCGGCGACGGTCGCGGAGACGGCGCCTACTCAATCTCCGAGCTCGCGGCGTATTGCGAGAAGCCGAAACCGTTCCCACCCCCGTTTTCGACGGCAGCTCCCAGCGCGGCCATTCAGCGGCCGAAACCCGAGGTCGAAACCAGCACCCAGGGCGTCGCGAACGCGCTGTGGATCGCGGCGGCGGCGCTCTTGGCGCTGGTCGGAGTCGGCGCGGGCTTCGCCAGGAAGCAGCGAAAAAACCCCGAGGCCAAGCGCGAGGCCGGCTCCTCGACGCACCGCGCGCTGCTCGGCCTGTTCGTCGCGAGCGGCTGCGCAGCGCTGATTTACGAGTGTGTGTGGTTGCACCTGCTAAGGCTCGTGATCGGCGCGTCGGCGCTGTCCGTCGGCATCGTGCTCGCGAGCTTCATGGGCGGCATGTTCCTCGGGAGCCTGTCGTTCTCGCGCTTCGTCCCGCAAGACAAGGACGCGCTGCGCGTCTACGCCTGGCTCGAGCTCGGGATCGGTGCGTTCGCTTTGGCGATGCCGCTGATCTTGCCCGCGGTGCGCTCGGTGTACGTCGGCCTCGTGGGCTACGGCGCGCTCGGGATCGCCCTGCGTGCATTGATTGCCGCCGCGCTGCTGATCCCGCCGACGGCGCTGATGGGCGCGACGCTACCGGCGATCGCGCGGCGCTACGCGTCGGAACGGCGCGGGCTCGCCGAGCTCACGGGTCTCTACGCGGCAAACACGCTCGGCGCCGTGCTCGGCAGCCTGGTCTCGGCGTTCTACCTGCTCGCGGTCTGGGACGTGTGGATCGCGACGTTCGCCGGCGTGCTGCTGAACACCGCCGTGGGCGTGACGGCGTTGCGCCTGTCGCGGCTCGCCGCCGCGGAGCGCAAAGACCCGCAAAAACCTGCTGAAATCTCGGACAAGCGCCGCGTGACGCCGGCTGCGCTGCGCGCGGTGTGGGTGGCCATCGGGCTCTCGGGCCTCACGGCGCTCGGGGCGCAGGTGGTGTGGACGCGGCTCCTGACCTTGTTGTTCGGCGCGACGGTCTACGCGTTCGCGATCATTCTGGCGGTGTTCCTGGCCGGGCTCGGCATCGGAAGCGCCGCGGCGGCGCGCTGGCTGCGGCGGGGGCTGAACCCGTTCCGCGGGCTCGCCCTGAGCCAGCTGTGTTTGGTGCCGGCGTTGTTCTGGGCGGCGTACCTCTTGTCGCGCGTGTTGCCGTACGCCTCGCCGCCGGCGATCACGCCGATCGCTTCTTTGCATGGCTTCCACGTGTTGCGCGCGCTGGTGGTGGT
>JALYWZ010000931.1 GCA_030852505.1 Myxococcota bacterium
GCGTCGTAGCGCGCGGCGTCGGCGCAGGCGAGCAGCGCGTCGCGAACCTCCGCAGCGGACGCCGGCCGCTGGCTGCGCTCCTTTTCCAGGCAAGACAGGATCACGGCCTCGAGGTCCTTGGCGATCGGCCGCCCCAGCACCGCCGACGGCGGCGCCGGCTGCTCCAGCATGTGCCGCGTCAACACCTGCACCACCGTCGAGCCGTCGAACACGTGCTCACCCGTGAGGATGAAATAGGCGACCGCCCCGAGCGCGTAGATGTCGGCGCGCCCGTCCACCTTCTGCGGCGATTGGATGGCCTCCGGCGCCAGGTACAGCGGCGTGCCCGTGATCGAGTTCACCTGCGTGATGCCGATCTCGCCCGAGGCCTGCTCCACCGTCTTCACGAGCCCGAAATCCACGACCTTGACCACGTCGGGCTCGTCGAGGCGCTCGGTGAGCACGATGTTGGCGGGCTTGATGTCGCGGTGGATGAGTCCCGAGAGATGCGCTTCGGCGAGCGCCCCGGCCACCTGCGCGAGCACGTGGATGGCGCGACCCGGGTCGAGCGGGCCGTCCTTCTGCACGAGCCGCTCGAGGTCCACGCCGTCGAGGTACTCCATCACGTAGTAGAAGACGCCGTCCGCCGTTCGGCCGTAGTCGAAGATCGAGATCGTGTTCGGGTGCGCGAGGCGGCTCGTCAGCTGGACCTCGCGCTCGAAGCGCACCAGATCGTTCTCGCTCGCGCTGTCTTTGAGCAGCAGCTTGATCGCCGCCGGGCGCCGCAACAGCGCGTGCGTGGCGCGGTACACGACGCCCATGCCGCCCTCGCCAATCTTCTCTTCGAGCGTGTACTGGCCGAGGTTGATGCTGCGCTCGACGCTGCGCCGCAGTCTGCGCAACATCGCGAACGTGAAATAGACGGCCGTGGCGATGCCGGTCAGCCCGATGCCGAACAGGAACACCAGCCAATGGGTATAGGTTTTCGCCTCTTCCGTCACGGTCAGCACCGTGTAGCGGCGGTTCGCGAAATCGAAGCTCTTCCTGTAACTCAGGGCCGAGCCGTGGGCGCGCGCCGCCACCCCGGGCTCGGTCTCGTAGAGCAGCTGCAGCTCTTTCGGCGCCTCGGCGTCGATCAAGGCGAGCGCGATCCCCTCGCGTGGCTCCCGTGAGAGCGCGCTGTCCACCAGCGGGCGCAGCCGGAACAGCGCGACACCCAGGCCGAGCAAGCTCGAGCGGCGTTCGGCCGGCGTGTGGAGCGGGCGGATCGGGCTGTAGGCGGGCGCGTAGACGGCGACCGACTGCACGCCCTCCGGATCCTCGACCAGGCGAAAGCGCAGCGAGACGTGCAGCTCGCCCTTGTCGATCGCCGATTGGATCTCGCGGGCTCGCACTGGCTCGAACATCAGCTCGAGCCCGCGCACCTCTTCGACCGCGGGCTCGAGAAACGTGAGCGGTAGGTACAGCGGCCGCTTCGGCGAACGCACCATCCTGCCGGTCGCGTCGGGCTCGCGGATCTCGAAGCTCGAATAGCCCTCTCCCCGGATCTTCTGCTCGAAGAACGCGCGGTCTTCGTCGCGCACCAACGGCGCCCACTCGAGCGCCGCGAGGCTCGGATGGCGTTCCAGCGCGGGTCGCACGAAGGTCGTGAACTCGCGCGGCTCCACCACGATCGAGGCCTCGAAGAAGGCGGGCAGGGACAGCACGACCTCGCGCGTCAGCTGGAAGTTGCGCGCCACGACCGATGCCAGGTCGCCCGCGCGCCGCTCGAAGGCCTCTCGGTTTCGATTGGCCTCGCCGCGCTTGGCCACGGCAGCGGCCGCGATGCTGACCGCCAACCCGGAGATCGCGATCAGCGCGGCCGTGGAGTGGCGCTTCCAGCCCGGCGAGCTGTTACCCGTCGGTGTGGGCGGCGAATCTTTCGGCAGCGCCCGCTTCGGTCGGGCAAATACCGACGGCCCGGCGACGGGCGGCTTCTCGTCGGCTTCCGGAGGCACGATGGGGCCGCAGCATACCTTTCGGAGCCGGGCGATCCCAAGCTTCGCTCGAGATCGCCACCGCTACCGGCTGGCCTACTGCTTCTTCGGTGCTTCGGCCTTCGGTAGCACCGGTGCGTGTACGGGGGGCTTCGCGGCGCCGCTCGCCTGCCCGGCTTCGGGTTTGCCCGCGAGGTTCGGACGCGGCGCGGCAGCGCCCGTGCTCGGCATAGGTCCGCGGTACACCTCGCTCGTCTTCGCGTTTTCTTCGAGGGAAACCGCGACTTCCGAGTCGCCCGCCTGGGGCTTCAAACGCGTGATCACGGCGGAGCTGCAGCGACAGCGACACGGTGTGCCGCTCAGGCGTTCGCTGACGCGGACCACGCCGGCGGAACGCTCGACACGCGTGTCGCTCTTCAGGCAGCAGGCGTGGCTCAGACTATGTACGACGCGCACGTACCCGGACGCCGTCTCGAGCCGGACGCCGCTCGGGTTCGAGCGGGTGTCCGCTGGAAACTGGTTTCCGAGCTCCTCGTTCGGAGCCGCCGCGGCGAGGCAGCCCTCGACGCTGGTCTTGGCGTCCACGGCGCCCCAGGCTCCTTTCGCGAGCTCGGGGG
>JALYWZ010000932.1 GCA_030852505.1 Myxococcota bacterium
GGGCCGAGCTGCCGTCGGCTGGGCCCGCGGGGGGCGAGCTGCGTCCCACGGTCGAAGTGTTGTCCAGCACCACGTAGTAACGACCTTCGGGCACGAGCACGTAGCGCTTCCAGTCCTGGCCGCGCAGCGCAGGTTCGTCCAACAGCGCAGGTTCGCGCAGAGCTGCTGGACCGGGAGTCGAGAGATACTGCTCGAGCATCGCGCGGCCGGTCGGTTCTCGCAGCACCAGCACGTCGATCCCCGGCGCACCGTCGAGCGCGATCGTCAGGTAAAGCGCCTGGTCGCTGCCTTGAACCTGGATCGGCCCGATGAAGTCCTGCTGGTTGCGGTGCACTTCGGTGCGCTCGTTCAGCACCACGCGCTTGTCGGTCTCGACCTGGAAGGGATGGTAAGGGCGCTCGCCGAGCGGGATCACGCCAATCCCGAGCTCGGTCTCGCCCGAATCACCCTTGCGGATCACGGTGAAGCCGCGGCGCAGCTGGGCGTCGACCACGCGCTGGCCGAAGGCGTCGGGTTGCACGCCGAGTACGGACAGCGCGCTCTTGGCGAGCTCGGACTCGATGAGCTTGGTCTGAAAAGCCGTGGCATCCACCACGCGCGGCCGGAAGTACACGTAGAGCGCTCCCTCGTGCATCAAAAAGTCCGCCGCGTACTCGACGAGGCCGGTGGTCGAGAAGGTGACGCGGCCGCCCTGGGAGCTCGCCGCGTAACCCGCCCCCGAGTACTGCACGACGAAGGACTTCCGGTTCTCCTCGTCGAGGATCTGCGATTGGCAGGCCGACGCCTGAAAGCGACCCATCACGGGCTCGTCGTCGCTCATCTTGAGCGGGACGCCGGAGGCGAGCATTTCTTTGCAGAAGCCGTCGAGGCCGAACTTCAAGAGGTCGAAGCGCAGGCTCTTGTTGGCCGGATCGTTGACCACTCCCGCGCCGAGGATCGACACCGAGCTCGTCCCGACCGATTCGCGGGAGGCGCAAGCGAGAGGCAAACCCGTGAGGAGCGCCAGAGCGGCGATGCGCGCGAGCATGGCCGGGGAGCATAGCGGAGGCCGGTTGACAGCGCGCCAAAAAGACCGAAAAGTCCCGGGCCATGCCCGGTGATGCGCACGTCGCGGTGCTGGGAGCCGGCGCCTGGGGCACCGCGCTCGCGCTAAGCCTCGCCGAGCGCGGCGACGCCGTGCGGCTCTGGACCTGGCAAACCGATCACGCCCGCGAGCTTGCGCAGGATCGCGAGAACAAGCGCTTCTTTCCGGGCTTCCCACTGCACGAGCGCGTCGAGCCGAGCTCGGAGCTCGCGCACACGCTCGCGGGGGCCAAGCTCGTGATCATCGTGGTGCCGACGCCCGCCGTGCGCGGCGTGCTGGAGCAGGCCGCGCCCTACCTCGCGGGCGACGCTCCGCTAGCCGTGGCGAGCAAGGGCATCGAGGTCGACTCGGACATGTTGCTGACCGAGGTGATCGAGTCCGTGCTCGGTCCCAGGGCGCGGCCGCGCTCGCTCGTCTTGTCGGGGCCGAGCTTCGCGCAAGAGGTGGCGCGGGGTCTGCCGACGAGCCTCGTGGCCGCGGCGTTCCAGATGGACGCGGCGATCCGCGCGCAGATGTCGATCGCGACCGAGCGTTTGCGCATCTACACCAGCGACGATCCGATCGGCGTGCAGGTCGGCGGCGCGCTGAAGAACGTGATCGCGATCGCGGCGGGCGCGGTCGACGGGCTCGGCTTCGGTCACAACACGCGCGCCGCGCTGATCACCCGAGGGCTCGCGGAGATTGCGCGTCTGGCGGTCGCCAAGGGCGGAGAGGCGCTCACGCTCGCGGGCCTGGCCGGGCTCGGCGATCTGGTCCTCACCTGCAGCGCCGACCTGTCCAGAAACCGCACCGTGGGGCTCGAGCTCGGGCGCGGCCGGACGCTCGACGAGGTGCTGGTCTCGCTCGGACACGTTGCCGAGGGAGTCACCACCGCCAAGAGCGCGTATCAGCTGTCGCAGAAGCTCGGAGTCGAGCTGCCGATCACCAACGCCGTGTACCGTGTGATTTACGAGAACCAGCCCGTGGACGATGCCGTGCGCGGGCTTCTGATGCGACCGCCGCGAAAGGAGCGGGACACGCGCCCGCCGCGAAAGGGATCCGAATCTTGAAGGGTGTGCGAACCGGGCTCGGGTTGGCTGTGTTTTCGCTTTCGCTCCTGGCCGCTTCGGGGGCCGCAGCGCAGGTGCCCTACGGGCAACAACCGGCACCCTATGGGCAACCGGCTCCGTACGGTCAGCCCGCGCCCTATGGCCAGCCTGCTCCGTATGGGCAGCCGGCGCCGTATGGCCAACCCTACGGTGCCCAACCGCAGTACGGGTACGGAACGCCTTACGGCTACTCGCCCGGAAGCGATCGCCGCACCGCGTACGAAATGGGTGCGCTCTACGGCACCGCGGTGGTCTACGGCGCGGGCCTCGGCGTGTGGGTCGGTGCGGAGCTCGGCATCGAGGATCCCGCCACGTTCCTGATCTTTCCGGCGGTGCTCGGCGTCGCGGCGCCCGCCGGCGTCTACGCGCTCGTTCGACCCTTCGACCGCTGCGTGCCG
>JALYWZ010000249.1 GCA_030852505.1 Myxococcota bacterium
GCGCAGTCGCGCTCCGCGGAAAGCGCCTGCGGCGCCGAGAAAGCAAAGCCGCCAGCCGAAGCCGCCGCCGGAAGTAGCGGCGGAGCCGTTCGAGGCAGAGCCCGAAGAAACCGCGGAGCCCGAGCGGCCGTCGGCGCCGTCTGCCTGGGCGCTGTCGGCCGGTGCATTGCTTCGCGTCGGCACCCTCGACAACGAGAGCGCGATCACCGGAGCCGGTCTCGTGCTCGAAGCGCGCGCCAAACGCTCGAAGCTCGGTGTTCTGTTGCTGGGCGCCGCGCACGTTCCGAGCGACGTCCACTATGCGGAGTCGTACGCCGATGTCTACGCGGTCTCCGCGCGCCTGCTCCTGACGCAGGGGTTCGAGCTCGGCTCCTCGGTCTCGGCGTGGATCGGCGCTGGGCCGGGCTTCGATTGGTTACGCAGTGTTCCTCAGACGACGCCGGCCGAGGTGCGGACCGGCACGATCGATGTGGTCGATCCGCTCGCCAGCGCGGCGTTCGGTGCCCGGGTGGCCCTCGGCCATCATGCGCTGCTCTTGGCGGCGGCGTCCCTCGACCTCGATCTGGCTCCGCACGCTTTCGTGATGGACGTCGGAAATGACAGACACACGTTGCTCTCGCCCGATCGGCTGCGCCCCTCGCTGTTGGTGGCCATCGCGTACACGTCGGGCGACGGTCGCACGGCATCCGTCACGCGCTCGACGGAGGTCTGGTGACGCGTTCGTGGCGGGCACCGCTGCTGCTGGCAGCCATCGTTCCGTTCGTGCCGAGCGCGTGCGCCCCCGAAGAAGTGGTGCTGTTCAACGCGCCCGCTCGGGTGCAGACCGGCGGCAGCGCCGGTCAGGGCGGAAACTCGACCGGCGGCGAGGGCGAAGGGGCCGCGGGCAGCGGCGGCCGAATCAGCATGTTGACCGGGGGTTTCCCGGGATTTCCCGGGGGCGGCAGCTCCGGACTACCGGGTACCGGGGGCGGCGGCGAGGGCGGCTTTCGCGACGGCCTGCGCTGCAAGACGGACATGGATTGTCAGGGTGCCTGGTGGTGTCAGAAGCCCGATTGCTTCGCGACGTACGGCCAGTGCACGCCGCTCCAGGTGTTCTGTAACGAGCCGCCAGCCCCCGTCTGCGGCTGCAACGGCATTACCTACTGGAGCGATTGCGTTCGACGGGAAGCCACGATCGCGGCGGCTACACCGGGCGAATGTCGCTTGGAGGCGCGCCCCTGCAGCCGAGCCGAGGACTGCGGCACGGAAGACGCCGAGTGCGCGTTTCTCTACCCGCGCCCCGACCGCTGCGACGAACCGCCGTCGGGAACGTGCTGGGTGTTGCCGCGAGATTGTCCTTCCGGAGACGAGCTGCGCGGTGACGCGCGTTGGATAGAGTGTCTCGAGCCCGGCGCGCCGCTGCCGCCGGACTTTCCGAAATGCGTCGATACCTGCACGGCGATCCGCTCGGTGCGCGCTCACGTGCGCCCGCTGCGCGTCGTGGACTGTGACGAATGACGTCGAGCGCACACGAACGGTGATGTTCGCCCGGGGCAGCCCGTGGTAGCCACTCCGCATGATCGATCACGTTGGGTGCGACATGAGTGATCCGGTGCAGAGCCGCCGCTTCTACGAGCAGGCGCTGGCACCGCTCGGCTACAAAGTGGTGATGGAGGTTCCGCTCGAGTTCACGGGCGGCGCGGTGGTGCTCGGGATGGGGGTGCCGCCCCAGGCCGATTTCTGGCTGCATCAGGGCACACCGCAAAAGCCGCGCGTCCACATCGCCTTTCGCGCGCAGAACCGCGCGATGGTCGACGCTTTCTACGCGGCTGCGATCGCCGCGGGCGGCAAGGACAACGGCCCGCCCGGTCCGCGCCCGCACTACCACGAGCATTACTACGGCGCGTTCGTGCTCGACCCGGACGGGCACAACATCGAAGCCTGCTGCCACGACCCGGCTTGACGCTTGGAGCCGCGCGGAGCCTAGGCGCTCTGCGCGGTCACGATCAGCGTGCGCGCGGGCATCCACACACCCTGCGCGCAGGCGTAGGCGGCGACCCAGCGCGACAGGGCGTCGCGGAAGCTCGACCGGAGCGCGGGATCCGCTTCGGAGACGAAGCGCGCAGCCGGTCCGATCTCGAGCATGAAATCGACGGCGTCTTCGAGCGTGTTGGCGCCGCCGATCTGCATCGGGATCTCGCTCGGATCCGTGCGTATCGCGGAGAAGCCCGCGCTCTCGAGGATCGAGCGCACGCGCGCCTCGTCGGCGAACGAGAACGGCCCGGGTTTACCCGGAGCGAGCATCTCGGGGGTGGGCTGGTTCGGCGCGACGGCGCGCACGGCGTCGAGCGCTTCTTGTCCCCAGGGGTTCCGGTCGGCCGCCTGCCAGCACACGAACCCGAGGCGTCCGCCGCGCTTCAGCGCTGCCCGGAGGTTCCGGAAAGCGCCGACCGGGTCGTCGAAGAACATCACTCCGAAGCGGGAAAACAGCGCATCGAACGGCTGCTCGAAGCTCGCCTTCGCGGCATCGCCGAGCTTCAGCTCGATGTTCGTGCGGCCCGAGGCGGCGACGCGCTCGCGCGCGCGTTCGAGGAGCGGCTCAGACAGATCGAGGCCCACCACGCTGCCGCTCTGGCCGACGCGCTCGGCGAGCTCGAGCACGGTTGCGCCGGCGCCGCAGCCCACGTCGAGGACACGCTCCCCCGTTCGAAGCTCGAGCGCGTTCATCGCCAGTCGCCCGAGCGGCTCGAGTTGGACGTCGGTTCGAGCCTGCAGGCGAGCCCACTTCTTCCCGCTCTCGTCGCTCCAGATCCAGTCCGGTTTCTCCGCCATGCCGCGCAGCATGCCACGAGGGGAGGCCGTGCCAAAGCTAGAGATCAAGCGCGAGCGCTGGGGCGGAGCGCGGCGGCAGCGAGCAAGCACAGCAACGGGCTCACGGCGAGGTGATAGCGATCTTCGCCGAAGAAGATCACGTGAGTCAGCGCCGTCAGAAACAGCGCGCCGACCGCGTAGCGCAGGCAGGGGCCGAGCTCGGGTCGGCCGGGCAGGGGCAAGACGGCGACTAGCGGAATGAAGCCGCAGAACACGTAGAACGGATGCGCGTCGCTCGAGAAAGCGTAGGCGCCGAGCGCGACCGCGCCGAGCGAGAGCGTCAGCTGAACGCCGAAGGCAGCGCCCCTTTGCCGCTTCCAGACGAAGGCGAGCACCGAAAACGCCGCGAGAACCAGCAGCGCGCGGTGAAACCCCGTGAGCAGCTCGCGGCCCGCCACGCGCCGCGGCTCGGGCCAGCTGCGTGGATCGGCTTCGTGCAGGTATTCGATGGCGAACGACTCGTGGTCGAAGGTCTCCGCGAGCTTCTTCGGCGCGAGCGCGAGCCAGCGCCCCGGAGCCTCCGCGATCTTGCGTAGGCCGACCTCGGCCCAACACCGGTCCTGCTGAACCTGGCCGCTGACGACGCGGCAACCGTCGGACGCGCGCAAGGTCGCGAAGCGCCCGGACTCGCTGAGCGCGCCGATCGCCAGGTTCCAGCCGCCGTTGGTCGAGACCAGCGCGCAGCCGTCGAGCCGCTGGCAATTACGGAGCGTCCACGGCAACACCACGACGAACGTGCCGCACAGCGCGAGCACGCCCGCCGTGAGCAAGGCGCGAAGGTTGCGGCGGTGCCCGACGAAACCCAGGGGCAAGAGCAGGAGCGACGCGGGCCGCACCAGCGTGGCCACGCCGATCGACAGCCCGAACGGCAAGAGCCGCGCTCCGCGGTCGCGCGCGCTGACGGCGCAGAGGCCGGCGACCACGAGCAAACAGGCCGCGAGCGTCTCGGTCATCACCAGCGCGCTCTGGGCAATCAAGCCGGGGTGCAGCGCGACCAGCGCACCGGCGATGCGCGCGCGCTGCTCCGTGAGGCCGCGCCGCGCGAGCTCGTAAGTGACGACCGCGGTGGCGGTGCCCAGCAGCGCGTTGAACAGCGGCGCGACCAATGTGCTCGTGCCGAACACCGTGAACAGCGCGCCGAGCAGCGCGCTGTAGCCGACCGGGTAGTGAACCCACGGCTTCCACTCGGGCCGGCCGTTGATCCACACGTCTTCGGAGTAGCCGAGGCCCTGGGCGATGCGCTCGGCGCCGAAATAGTAGTAGTGCCCGTCCCAGACCGGCTCGCGCGACCAAGCGATCGCCACGAACAGCCGCGGCAGGAGCGCGACGATCGCTAGCGCCCAGGCAAACTCGAGGTGTCCGGGGGCACGAGCCGAGCGCGCCCCCTCGCTCACGAAGTCGCGTCCTCTTCGGGCGACAGCGTGGCGCGCATGCGTCTCAGGTAAGTGCGCGTCACCTGCGTCGGATCCAGCTTCAAGAACTTGGCGAGCTCGCGCACGAAGCCGCGGGTGTAGACCAGCGCCGGCAGCTCGCTGAAGGCCTCCGCCTCGATCGCGCGCAGGTGCGCCTGGGCGATCTTGGTGTGCTTCGCGATGTCTTCGATCTCGACACCCTGCGCCTCGCGCACCTTGCGCAAGAGGCGGCCCGTGAACTCGGTTTCGCCGCCGATTTCGCGCGACAGCTCGCTGCGTAACAGCGCGCGCTCGGCCTCGAGCGCGGCGTTCGGCTCGCGGGGTGCGGGGGCGTCGCGGGTCTGTTCGTCGGGAAACATCGAGGCGTCGTAAGCCTTGCGCCGCAGCGGATCGAGCAGCGTCTCGTGCGCTTCCTCGATCCGCGCCTGCTCGGTGCGCAGAGCGTCCGCGCTGAGCAAGGACGTGAGCGGCAAGCTGCCGGGCTGGTACATCTCGCGCTGGCGCTTGTAGGCGCGGCGCAGCTCCTCGTCGCTCGAGCCGCGGTGAGTCCAGAGCACGTCGTACAGGTTCGGGTCGTCCGGGATCAACACCGGGCGCTCGCCGGCGCGCTGCTCGGGGCGCGGGCTGCCGAGGGCGAGCATGCGGCGGGCGATACGCTCGAGGTTGCGAGCGCTCTTGCTGCTCGGGCTGTCGATCAACAGCGGGCGCGATTTCACGACGCTGAGCCAGACGGCGTCGTCCTGCTCCACGTGGCCCACGTAGTCCAGGTGCACGCCCAGGTAGCGGTGTGCGAGGTCACACATCGCCGGCCCGAGCTCGGAGTCGGTCCGCAGCCGAGCATTGTTCACGACCAAGCGCGGCCGCAGCTGGGCGAGCTCGGCCGCGGCGCGCGCCCCCACGCTCGAATCGTAGCGGGCGATGGTGCGCACCAACGTCAGCGGCGACGGCATGGCCCCGACTTCGCTCTCGGCGCGCTCGACCAAGCGCAGCCGGAAGCGATCCTCGACCAGGCTGCGCCGGAGCGAGCGCAGGAACACGGCTCGGAGCAGCCGGTACGTGCCCTCGACGCTCGGCGGCTCCGGCGTGGTAACGCACACCACCTGATCGGCGCCCAAAAACAGGTCGAGCGTGGACGGCGCGGTGCCGCAGCCGAGGTCGAGCAACACGTAGTCGACCTCCAGCGTGCGCAGCTTGCGCGCCCAACGCGGCTTCCTCCCGGGGCGGATCGGTGAAGTGGAGCCCGCGCGGTAGCTCTGCGGCACGAGCAGCAGGCCCGGCACCTGGGTCGGCACGGGCTTCAGATCGTCCTCGTCCGGATCTTCGTCCGAGGCCACGGTCTTTGCCGGCTCGAGGCCGAGCAAGGTGTGAAGGCCCGCGCCGCTCGGGCTCGCGTCGATCAGCAGCACGCGCCTTCCGAGCTGCGCCAGGTACACCGCGAGGTTGATCGAGATCGTGCTCGTTCCCGCACCGCCACGTCCGCCGACGACCGCGAGCACGTGCCGCACGCCGGAAGGCGCCGGGTGGCTCGGAGCTCTCGGAATCGGGCCGGAAGGCGGAACGCTGTCCTGCATTGGGCGCGGTCGGTCCATGTACCATCGATCACGGCCGTGCCATCTCGGCCCCTTGTATTGTGCGGCGAGCCAGGACTTTTCCGGCCCGAGGGCGACCGGCCCCAATTTCGGAGTGGAACCCGCCGAAATCGCGCTAGTCTCCCGACCAAATGTCGAGCCAGCGCGCCGCGGCCGTATTTGGCTTGGTGGCCCTCTTTATCAGCACTTTGTTCGGATGTCGTAGCCCCGGTGAGGGCGGAACCGAGCCGAGTCCGGCCAAGTCCTCCGCGGCGGACGTGACCCTGAAGGGTGTCGATACGTCCGCGCTCACCGCCCGGGAGAAGTCGGAGTGGTCGCGGCTCGTGAGCGAGCTCCTGTCGCCATGCGCCGACCACCCGGTCAGCCTCACTCAATGCGTGAACGAGTCGCGGAGCTGCCGCGCCTGCGTGCCGGCGGCCAAGATGCTCGTCGATCTGGTGCGCCGCGGGGGCTCGCGCTCTCAGGTGGAGGCCGTCTACAAGGCGCGCTTCAGCGCCGATGCCGTGAAGCAAGTCGACATCAGCGGAGCTCCGCGCGAGGGCTCGGCGGGCGCCAAGGTCGTCGTCGCCGAGTTTGCCGATTTCTACTGTCCCGCCTGCGGCGCGATGAAGCCGGTTCTGGACGGGATTTTGAAGAAGTACCCGAACGACGTGCAGCTGGTGTTCAAGCATTTCCCGCTCACGAACATCCACCCGAACGCCGAAAAGGCGGCGCGCGCCGCGGTGGCCGCGCAGCGCCAGAACAAGTTCTGGGAGATGCACGCCGAGCTGTTCGAGAACCAGGACAAGCTCGACGGCGGCGGGATCGACGAAATCGCCAAGCGCATCGGCCTCGACATGAAGCGCTTCGCTCAGGATCGCGACAGCGAGGCGACGGCCGACGCCGTGTCGCGCGATCGCAAGCACGGCGAGAACCTGAAGCTCTCGGGGACGCCGTCCCTGTTCATCAACGGCCGCCCGTTCGTGTCCACCGGCGAGAGCGCGGACGAGCTCGAGCAGTGGATCGCGCTCGAGATCGAGCTCGTCGGCGGTTCACCGCCCACGCCCGCCACCGAGAAGCCCGCGCCGAGCCCCGCTCCCTCCGCGAGCGCGGCTCCTGCCC
>JALYWZ010000933.1 GCA_030852505.1 Myxococcota bacterium
ACGCCGGGAGCAGCCGCGAAACGCGCGAGGCGCGCAAGCTGGCGTGCGTCGGACCGTACGGCACGAGCGCCGTCGCGAGCTCGGACACCGAGCTCCAGCGATCGGCCGATTGTTTGCTGAGCGCCCGTTCGATGACCGCCTCGAAGCCGTCGGGCGCGTACACCCCGCGCTCGGCGAGCGGCATCGGCTTCGAGTGCAACACGGCGCTGATCAGCTGCGCGATCGTCTCCGCTTCGAACGGCGTGGTGCCGGTCACGAGCTCGTACAGCACGATCCCGAGCGCCCAGATGTCGGTGCGCTCGTCCACGCGCTTGGAGCCGTCGAACTGCTCGGGCGCCATGTAAATCGGAGAGCCGACCAGCGACGAGGTCTTGGTCAGCGCGGGCGACCCGGAGCCCGACTCGATCAGAAACTTGGAGACGCCGAAGTCGAGCACCTTGATCCGGCGCGTGCCGTCGGCCGCCATCGCCAGGAACAGGTTCCCGGGTTTGAGATCGCGGTGCACGATCCCGGCCGCATGCGCTTCTGCCAGCGCCTCGCAGGCCTGGAGCACGTAGTCCACTACCTCGTCGATCGGTAGGCGCTGGCGGCGCGTCAGCTCCTGAGCGAGGTCGCAGCCGTCGAGGTACTCCATCACCATGTACGGCACGCCCTGCTCGAGCGAGCCGACGTCGAGCACACGGCACACGTGCTCGCCGCGGATCTTCGCGGCGGCGCGGGCCTCACGGCGGAAGCGCTGCGCCGCGAGCTCCTGCTCGGCGATGGCCGGCAGCAAGAACTTGATCGCCACGCGCTGATCGAGCTCCACGTGCCGCGCGGCCACGACCACGCCCATGCCCCCCTCGCCGATCACGCTTTCGACGATGTATTTGCCGGCGATCGAGTCGCCGACGCTGACGGGACACACGGCCATGGGGGTTACGGGAGCCTAGCAGAATTGGGTTCTGGCCTGAGCATTTCGGCAGTACGGACGGGCTGCCCGGCGCGTTTCGGCGCAGCGTCACGAGCCCGGCTTTTGACCGATTTTTCTAGCGCACAGCGCGGCAGATCCGCGCCGTGCCGGCTTTTTAGTTATTTTGTTGCGGAAATCATCGGGGGGTTCCCTCGACGTCGAGCTCGGCCACGCTCGTGAACTTCTGCCCGTTGATCTCACTCAGCGCGACCAGCCGGATGTAGCGCCCGTTCTTTTCGGGGAACGTAACCTTCGTGGCCTCGCGGCTCGTACCGAACGTGCCCTTCGCGACGGGCTCGCCGAAGCTCGTCGAGCTGTCGCTCACGTAAAATTCGTAGCCGGCGATCATGCCGTTTTCGTCCTTGTCCTGGCGCGGCGTGTAGCGGAAAGCGGTGAGCGCGTAGCTCGCGCCGAGATCGATCACGAGCTCGTGCGGGTGCGCGGGCGTTCCAGCGTCCCCGTATTCCGTGTGCCACTTGGTGGAGGCCGAGTCGTCGAAGGCGTTGGCTGCGGCGCCGTCCTCGTCGACCGTCTCCTGGCTCGAGACGCTCACCACCTTCCAGCCGCTCTGCGGCACGTAGCCGTCGTCGATGCTCCAGGTGCCGCGCGTCACGTTGAGCGACCACTCCGGGTAATAAGCGAGCGAGAGCGACTGCCCCGAGACCGCCAGCGGCAGCCAGATGTACTTCGAGCTCACCAGATCCGGATCTTGCCAGCGGTCGCCGGCGTAGACATAAGTCGTGGCCTCGCTACCGACGACCGGGATCACGAAGGTGGACTGCGTGTCGAAGGTGGTGGCGTCCCCGAGGTTCGCGAGCGCGGACCACGGCCCCGCGATCGCCGTTGCCGTCGAATACTTCGCCTGATTCGGATCCCAGCCCGTCGCGCCCGACGTGATCAGGAAGTAGCGCTCGCCGACCTTGAACATCGCCGGCGCCTCGCGCTTGCTGCCAGGCCAGAGCACGGTCAGCTGCCGCTCGATGTCGAGATAATCGTCCGTGAGCTCGTAGACCACCAGATCGGCGTTTTCGTTGGCGGCCGAGATGAAATAGGCCTTGCCGTCGTCGTCTTTGAACAGCGTATCGTCGCGCGACATGTTGTCGTTCGGGCGAAACGAGTTTTCGTACTCGTAGTCCCCGTCGATCGTGGCGCACGAGAACACGCCGGCCTCGGCCTCGGCGTAGTTCGCGCCCTCCCAGTGCAACCACATCACGAAGCGCTTCGTGGTCTCGTTGTAGGTGAGCTTCGGGCGCTCGATGATGCGATCGGCCGCAGCGAGCTCCGGCGCCGTGTCGCGGGTGATGATCGCGTTGCGCAAGGTCCAGTGCTGCAGATCCGGAGACGAGTACAGATTCACGGCCTTGAAGTTGCCGGAGTTGTGCGACTTGTCTTCGCCCACCCAGTACCAGGTGCCGTCCACGTTCAAGAACCCGCCGCCGTGGGCCTCGATGCGCTTGCCGTCGACGTCGTCCCAGTAACCGCCGTTGGTGATCGTCGCGATCACGTCCGCGCCCGCAGGCGGCGCTCCGGCGTTGCCGCCGCTCTTGCCGCTGCTCCCGGCGCCGCCGGAGTCGGCCTTGCCGCCCGATGGGGCAGCTCCACCGCTGCCCGTGGTTC
>JALYWZ010000934.1 GCA_030852505.1 Myxococcota bacterium
CACGAAGCGCTCCAGATAGAGCTCCGGATTGCGGAAGGCGTTCATGGCCTCGGCGGTGGCCGACTCGAACGCTCGGCGCATCTCGCTCGCGCTGCGGACGATGCGCATGCCGCGCCCGCCGCCGCCACCGCGGGCCTTGACCATCACCGGGTAGCCGACACGCGCGGCTTCCGACTCGGCGTGCTCGGCGCTCTCCAGCGCCTCGCTGCCCGGCAAGAGCGGCAGGCCGAACTGCTTGGCGAGCTCTCGGGCGCGCAGCTTGTCGCCCCACTTCTGCATGGCCTCCGCGCGGGGGCCGATGAAGTGCAGCCCGCAGCGCTCGACGACCTGGGCGAACTCGGAGTTCTCCGACAAGAAGCCGTAACCCGGGTGGATCGCGTCCGCGGCCGTGATTTCGGCGGCGCTGATCAGCGCCGGCACGTGCAGGTAGCTCTTGGCGGCTGGCGCCGGACCGATGCACACCGCCTCGTGGGCGAAGCGCACGTGCAGCGCGCCGGCATCGGCTTCGGAGTGGACCGCGACGGTTTCGATGCCCAGCTCGCGGCAGGCGCGGATCACACGGATCGCGATCTCGCCGCGGTTGGCGACCAGGACTTTTCGGAACATCAGCTCTTCTTGATGCGGAACAGCTTCTGACCGAACTCGACGCTCTGGCCGTTCTCGACCAGGATTTCGAGGATCGTACAGGCGTACTCCGCCTCGATCTCGTTCATCAGCTTCATGGCCTCGATGATGCAGAGGGGCTGGCCCTTCTTCACCGAGTTGCCGGCCTCCACGAAGTTGTCGGCGTCCGGTGAGGGCGCTCGGTAGAAGGTGCCGACGAACGGCGACGTCACGTAGACCGCGTCGGCGTCCACGCTCGGCGCCCCCTCGGTGCCGGCCTTGGGAGCCGGCCCGCTGGCGACGACCGGCGCGCTCGCCGTGGGCACGGCTTGAACCACCGGCGGGCGGCCGAGCGCGATCCGCAAGCGGATGGTCTCGTCCTCGTACTCGAACTCGGCAACTTTGCGCTCGTCGAGCGTCTTCAAGAGCGCTTCGAGCTGTTCCAGGGCAATCTGCATGTCGGTTCCTCGAAGCACCGGCCACGGGGCCGCGCTTCGTTGCGTGGGGGCGGACGTTAGCGTGTGGACGCCCTGGGAGACAACCAAGACCTGCGCCCTGGCGCACCGTGTCGAGCCGATTTTTGTGCCGTGCGACATCGCACCGCGGCGGAACCTAGGTGGATTCGCCGAGCAGCCGATCGAGCACGGCGCGAAGCGCGAGGCCGTAGGAGGCTGCTCCGAAGCCGGCGATCCGCCCCAGGCACGCGGGCGCGATCTTGGACTCGCGCCGAAACTCCTCGCGCGCGTCCGGGTTCGACAGATGAAGCTCCACCGTCGGCAGGCTCGAGCCCTTCACCGCGTCGTAGAGCGCGTACGACGTGTGCGTGAACGCACCCGGGTTGAGCAAGATCGCCGAGAAACCGTCGTCCTCCGCCGCGCCGATCCAGTCGATCAGATCGCCCTCGTGGTTCGACTGCCGGCAGTCGACGGCCGCGCCCCGCTCGGCTGCGCTCTTCGCGAGCTCGGTGTGGATCTGCGAAAGCGTGGTCGAACCGTAAATGTGCGGCTCGCGCTTGCCCAGTCGATTCAAGTTCGGCCCGCTCACGACCAGGATCCTGAGCGCGCGGGCGGAGCTCTTGCGGGCCGCTCTGGCGGCCTTTGCTCGCGGCGCCACGGCTCTAGCTCGCCAGTTCGTCGGCGATGCGCGGGGCGGCAATCCGCAGCAAGTAGCGACCTTTGCCGAGGTTGCCGTCGGGGGTCATCGTCATGGCGACGAAGTAATCGTCGTTGATGATGCGGATCAACGTCACGAGCTTGTCGGAGCGAAACGAGACCTCGCGGGGCGCGCCCGCCTGGAGCATCTCGCTGGCGCGCTGGATGGCCTTGACGACCACGCTCACTTCCGCGCCGACCGACTCGATGTCGGAGCCTGCCTCGCGTGCGTAGGTCTCGACCGGGATGCCCTCGAAGTCCATCAGCAGCCCGGCGATGCCGCCGTCGGTGCCGTCCACCACGCTCCGCAACGCTTCCTTGAACATCCGGCCCAGGGTATCCGGTTTCGCCCGGCACTCGGGAATTTTCGATGACTTTGGTCAGATGGCCGGACCCGCACACTTGCGGCCGCGATGAGACTCTGCGATGCCGGGCACGGCGGGGGCCGGATAACTCGCCTTGACCCATTTGAGGGCAAACGGCTACCTTCGCGCTCCGCCTGGCGTCGTGCCGGCGGGAACGAACGGAACCGTTTCAGATGCGTGCGCGCGCGGGGGATCCGCCCCGCACAATGACTCAGAAGATCCTCGCTGGACGGTCGGACGACCCGAACCTCGCGGGCGATCTGGTCCGGGTGAAGGTCGATCAAGTCGTACTGACGCGCCAGCTCGACCGCACCGTCGGCGAGGCGCTCGAGCTCGGCGCCAAGCGCTGCGCGGTCGAGATCGGCGTCGCTTACGAGACCAAGTGCGTGACGACTCCGGCGGACCTGCCGTCGGCCGCCTCGGTCCGCGCACTGCGCGACGCGCTCGGCC
>JALYWZ010000030.1 GCA_030852505.1 Myxococcota bacterium
CCCCCCCCCCAAAAAATCCCTTTGTCCGGCCTTCCCGTCTTCCCGTCTTCCTGTTGATCCCCCGCCCTAAGACGTATTGCGCCTTTTCTTAGTTGGCACTGCTGTCATACCCGAGGTTGGGACCGAGCCAGCGTTCGACTTCGCGCACGGTCATGCCCTTGCGCTTCGCGTAGTCTTCGACCTGGTCGCGGGCGATGCGGCCCAGTGAGAAGTACTGGGACTTCGGGTGGCCGAAGTAGAGGCCGCTCACGCTCGAGCCGGGCCACATCGCGTACGACTCGGTGAGCTGGATGCCGGTCTTGGCTTCGACGTCGAGCAGACGCCAGAGCGTGCCCTTCTCGGTGTGGTCGGGGCAGGCGGGGTAGCCGGCGGCCGGGCGGATCCCGCGGTATTTCTCGTGGATCAGCTCCTCTTTGCTGAGATCTTCGGTCTTGCCGTAGCCCCACTCTTCGCGAACGCGCTGGTGCAGGTATTCGGCGAAGGCCTCCGCCAGGCGATCGGCGAGCGCCTCGGCCATGATCGCGTTGTAGTCGTCGAGCTCGGTCTTGTAGCGGAGCACGAGCTCGGTGAGACCGAGGCCGGTCGTGACGGCGAACGCGCCGATGTAGTCGGGGAGCACGCCCTTCGGCGCCACGAAATCCGACAGCGAGAAGCACGGCACCTTTTCCGTTT
Source organism: Myxococcota bacterium (assembly GCA_030852505.1). GTDB lineage: Bacteria > Myxococcota_A > Polyangia > Polyangiales > Polyangiaceae > PMG-095. Next base: position 673 of record JALYWZ010000030.1, read on the forward strand.
GCTGGCGCAAGAAGCGGAACGTCTCGAGCACGCTGCTGCGCGAAGCGTCGGTGTAGAGCTCGACGTCGTCGCCCACGGCGTTGGCCGGGAAGAAGCCGTACACGCCGCGCGCGCGGATCGGTTTGTCGCGGACGATCTTGTCGAGCAATTGGTTGCCGTCGGCGAAGATCTGCCGGGCTTGCTCGCCGTACTTCTCGTGCTCGAGGATCTTCGGGAACACGCCCTTGAGCTCCCAGGTGTGGAAGAACGGCGTCCAGTCGATGTATTCGCGGAGTGTCTCGAGCGGCACGTCGAGCACGCGAACCCCCGTGAACTCGGGCTCCGGCACGTCGGCGGGGACGAACTCGATCGGTGTCCGCTTCTCGCGCGCGTCGGCGAGCGATACCAGCTTTTGCACCGGCGCCGCGTGGGTCCGGCGCAGCTTCTCGTATTCGGCGCGGTGCTGGGCCACGAACGGAGCCTTGCCTTCGGGGCTCAACAAGCTGGTGGTGACCGGTACGGCGCGGCTCGCGTCGAGCACGTGCACGACCGGCTCGCTGTAGTGCGGTGCGATCTTGACCGCGGTGTGGGCGCGGCTGGTGGTGGCTCCCCCGATCAACAGCGGCAGCTTGAAGCCGAGCCGCTCCATCTCGCGCGCCACGTGCGTCATCTCGTCGAGCGACGGCGTGATGAGGCCGCTCAGGCCGATCAGATCGGCGTTCTCGGTGCGGGCCCTCTCGAGGATCTTCTCGCAGGGCACCATCACGCCCATGTCGATCACCTCGTAGTTGTTGCAGGCGAGCACCACGCCCACGATGTTCTTGCCGATGTCGTGCACGTCGCCCTTGACGGTGGCGAGCACGATCTTGCCCTGGCTCTTGACGGCCAGGCCCTGGCTCGCGGCCTCGGCCTTCTCCGCTTCCATGAACGGCGTCAGGTACGCGACCGCCTTCTTCATCACGCGCGCCGACTTGACGACTTGCGGCAGGAACATCTTGCCGGCGCCGAACAGGTCGCCGACCACGCTCATGCCGTCCATCAATGGCCCCTCGATCACCTTCAGCGGCCGTCCGAGCTTCTGCCGCGCCTCTTCGGTGTCCGCATCGATGTAGGTCTCGATGCCCTTGACGAGCGAGTGCGCGAGCCGCTCCTCCACGCTGCCGTTGCGCCATTCCTCGGCCTTCTTCTCGGCGGCGCCGCCGTCCTTGGCTGCGCTGGCTTCGGCCTTCAGCTTCTCGCCGAAGTCGACCAGGCGCTCGGTGGCGTCGGGGCGCCGGTTCAAGAGCACGTCTTCGACGAGCTCCTTCAGCTCCGGCGCGATCTCTTCGTAGACCTCGAGCATGCCGGCGTTGACGATGCCCATATCCATGCCGGCGCGGATCGCGTGGTAGAGGAACGCCGAGTGGATGGCCTCGCGCACGGGGTTGTTGCCGCGGAAGCTGAACGAGACGTTGGACACGCCGCCGCTCACCTTGGCGTGCGGTAGGTTCTGCTTGATCCAGGCCGTGGCGCGGATGAAGTCCACCGCGTAGTTGTTGTGCTCCTCCATGCCCGTCGCGACCGTGAGGATGTTCGGATCGAAGATGATGTCTTCCGGCGGGAAGCCGACCTCGTCGACCAAGATCCGATAGGCGCGCTCGCAGATGCGGATCTTGTCCTCGTAGCTCGCGGCCTGGCCTTGCTCGTCGAAGGCCATCACCACCACTGCGGCGCCGTACTTCAGCACGGTCCGCGCGTTCTCCTTGAATTTGGCCTCACCCTCCTTGAGCGAGATCGAATTGACGATGCCCTTGCCCTGCAGGCAGCGGAGCCCCGCCTCGATCACCTCCCACTTGGAGGAGTCGACCATGAACGGGACCTTGGCTACCTCGGGCTCGCTTCCGAGCAACGACAGGAAGCGCGTCATCGCGGCGACGCCGTCGATCATGCCCTCGTCCATGCACACGTCGATCACGTTGGCGCCGTTCTCGACCTGCTGGCGCGCGACGCTGACGGCCTCTTCGTACTTGCCTTCCTTGATGAGCTTCGCGAACTTGGGCGAGCCTGCCACGTTGGTGCGCTCGCCGATCATCACGTACACGCCGGGTTGTTGCGTGAACGGCTGCGAGCCGGAGAGACGCAGCGGGCGCTCTGCCTCCGGGGTGACGGCCGGCTTCACGCCGAACGGCCGCGGCGGCTTGCCTTCGAGCGCCTTGGCGATCGCGGCGATGTGCTCGGGCGTGTTGCCGCAGCAGCCGCCCGCGATGTTGATCAGGCCGCCCTCGGCGAACTGACCCAGGTAGCGAGCCATGTCCGGCGGCTCGAGGTCGAAGCCGGTCACCGACAACGGGTTCGGGAGCCCGGCGTTCGGGTAGCAGGATACGGCGCTCGTGGCCTTGCTGCCGAGCTCCGAGAGGAACGGGTACATCACGTCCGGGCCGAGCGAGCAGTTCAGGCCGACCGACAGCGGGCGGATGTGCTCGACCGCGTTCCACAGCGCCTCCACGGTCTGCGCGGAGATCATCGTCTCGCCGCCGCGGCCGACCGCCGCCGACACCATCACGGGCAGCTCGAGCTTGTCGGCGTCGAACACCTCACGGATCGCGACGAGGGCGGCCTTGGCGTTCAGCGAGTCGAAGATCGTCTCCACGAGGAGCAGGTCCGAGCCGCCGGCGATCAGCGCGCGGATCTGCTCGATGTATGCCTGCTTCACCTGGTCGAAGGTGCACACGCGAAAGCCGGGGTCGTCGGCGTCCGGCGAGTTCGAGAGCGACACCGTCAGAGGTCCGATCGCGCCCGCCACGAAGCGCGGCCTGCCGGTCTGGTTCGCGACCTGATCCGCGAGCTTGCGGCACTGGCGTGCCGAGGTTTCGTTGATGTCCCAGGCCAGCTGGCTGAGCGACTTGTCCTCGATGATGCGCTGGTAAAACGCGGGATCCTTGCGTCCGCCGTGCTCGCGCGGGTCGTCTACGAAGAACTCGCTCTGCGTGATGCTGGTGGCGCCGAAGGTGTTGGTCTCGATGATGTCCGCGCCGGCCTCCAAAAAGCGCCGGTGAATGTCGCAAATCATCTCGGGCTGCGTCAGCGAGAACAGATCGCCGTTGTTCAGCAGATCCTTCTTCGAGTCGGCGAAGCGCTGACCGCGGATGTCCGCCTCCTTCATGCCGTAGGTGCGGATGGTCGTGCCCATCGCGCCGTCGATGATGGCGATGCGCTTCGAGAGAACGTCGTAGAGGGGATGGTGATGGGACATTTCGGGGGTATCTGAGCTCGTGGTGGTGCGGATCAGGAGGCGCGGCGGCGGGGCTTGTCGCGGCGGGTGGGTCCATGGCTCGGCTTGTCGGCGATCGCCAGCACGACACGCAAATGCGGCTTTCTTCCGTCGCGACAGGCGACCTCGGCGGAGGCCACGTCCAGGCCCGCGCCGTGGAGCAGCGCTCGCACGCTCCTCGGAGAAAACCCAGGGTGGCGCTCGCCGTAGCGCGCCGTGACCTCCTGCTGCTCGTGCCGATCGAGGCAGAGCAGCACCAGCCTGCCGCCGGGTCGCAGCACGCGCGCGCATTCTTCGAGGGCGCGCGCCGGCCGCTCCGCGTAGGTCAGCGTGTGGAACAAGAGCACCGTGTCGAACGACGCTGCTGCGAACGGCAGCTCGTGCACGTCCGCGACCAGCGCCTTCACGTGCGAGAGCTTGGCGAAGCGCTCCTCGACGGCCTCGATCGAGCGGGCGTTCAAGTCGATGCAGGTGAGGCTCCGGCAATACGCCGAGATCGAGCTCGCCGCCGCGCCGTCGCCCGAGCCCACGTCCAGCACGTCTCCGAGATCGAGCAGCGCCGCGACGCCGGCCATCAGCGAGCGCCAGCTCCTGCCCGGGGAATAATAGCGCTCGAGATCGTCGGCTGCGGACTCCGGCAGCCCTCCGCGGCGCTCGGTCTCGAGTTCCGAGAGCCGCTTGCGATCGCCGGCCAGCGTCGGGTCGTTCGACCTCGACGCATCCTCGAGCAGCGTCTTGATCGTCACCGGCAAGAGCTCGCTGGCGAGGCCGTAGAAGATCTGCGCGCCCGCCCTGCGATCGCGCACGAGCCCGGCGTCGCGCAAGCGGCCGAGGTGCGTAGACACGCGCGACTGCGAAATTCCCGTCGCCCGCACCAGATCCGTCACGCACAGCTCGCGCTCACCGAGCAGCGCGCAGAGCCGCATCCTGCTCTCGTCTCCGAGCAGGTTCAGCGTTTCGACGGTGGTGCTGAGGCTCATGGTCGTCTGGGATATATATCCCTATATCTGAATAGACGGATATGTTGCCGCGCCGGCTCCCGATCGTCAAGGGCCGCGGTAAATCCTCGAAAGAACCGCGGGTTACGGCGGGGACACGTGTTCGAAACCGCGGCGTTCGACGGCCGTGCGAGCCTCGTCCGGAATGGGCGACATCGAAGCTTTCCTCGACTTCGTGAAGTCGATGCCTGCCACCTACACGCAGGTCTTCACACCTCAGGAGACCGAGGAACACGCCCGGATCGTGGCGGAGCGGGGTAGCCGTCCGTCCCACGCCGCGCTGTGGCGGACGCTGCCGAGCGGCCTGTCGATCTTCTGCGTGGTGGCGAGCGATCGACCCGGGGTGGTGGCTTTGATCAGCGCAGCGTTCGTCGCTCACCAGCTCGACGTGTGCAGCGCGCAGATTTACTCGCGCAAGCGCCGCGACGGTGCGGCCGAAGCCGTCGATTTCTTCTGGGTGCACGGCAGCGGCTCTTCGGCGCTGTCGATCGCGAAGCGGCACCGCGCCTGCGCACGCACGATCCAGGAATTTCTCGGGCGCTCGAGCGAGCCCGAGCTCGCAGAGTCGAGCTCGCGGCTGCTCCGCGCCCCAGAGGTCTCGGCCAGCGTCGAGATCTTGCAGCGCACGGTCGACGGTCGCGAATGGGAGCTCTGCGTCGAGGTTGCCGACCGGCCCGGGCTCTTGCACGCGATCGCGCGCACGCTGTACCGGCAGGGGCTCGAGATCGTCCACTCGGACGTCCGCACCAGTGCGGGCATCGCCCGGGACCGCTTCACGATTTCCCCCGTCAGCGGCAGGAGGCTCGAAGAAGCCGCAGCGGAACGGCTGAAGAGGGCGCTCCTGGCCGCGATCGCGGAGCTGTCGCTGAAGGCGCTAGCCCAGGCCAGATGACTGGGTCACCTTTGGCCCCGTGATTCGCCTGGATTCGATCAGTAAGCGTCACGGCCGTCAGATCCTGTTCCTCGACGCCGCCGCCAGCATCAACCGCGGGGAGAAGGTCGGGCTCGTGGGGCCGAACGGCTCCGGCAAGACCAGCCTGTTCCGGCTGATCATCGGGGAAGAGCAGCCCGACGCCGGACAGGTCGCCGTCGATCGGGGCGTGACCATCGGCTACTTCAGCCAGGACGTCGGCGACATGCGCGGACGCAGCGTGATCGAGGAGACGATGGCCGGGGCCGGCGAGGTCTCGAAGATCGCGCTCGAGCTCCACTCGCTGGAGCAAAAGCTCGCCGATCCGGCCAACGCCGATCAGCTGACCGAGCTCGTGGAGCGCTTCGGCGAGGTGCAGGCGCGCTTCGACGAGCTCGGCGGCTACGGGCTCGAGGCGCGGGCACGCGAGATCCTGGTCGGCCTCGGTTTCCGCGCCGAGGTGATCGACGGGGACGTCGGCGCGCTGTCCGGCGGTTGGAAGATGCGCGTGGCGCTGGCGCGGATCCTGCTGATGAAGCCCGATCTGCTGTTGCTCGACGAGCCGACGAACCACCTCGACATCGAGTCGATCATCTGGCTCGAGCAGTTCCTGAAGGGGTTTTCTGGCGCGCTGGTCATGACCTCGCACGATCGCGAGTTCATCAACCGCATCGTCGGCAAGATTCTGGAGATAGACGGCGGCGAGCTCACGACGTACTCGGGCAACTACGACTTTTACGTGGCGCAGCGCGAGCTGGCCGCGGTCCAGCGCGAGGCCGCCTACGAGCGGCAACAAGCCATGCTGGCCAAGGAGCAGGCCTTCATCGACAAGTTCAAGGCGCGCGCGAGCCACGCCGCGCAGGTCCAGTCGCGGGTGAAGAAGCTCGAAAAAATCGACAAGGTCGAGCCGCCGCGGCGGCGCAAGATCATCGAGTTCGATTTCCCGAAGCCGCCGCGCTCGGGCGACGACGTGGCGCGGCTCGCCGACGTCTCGAAGCGCTACGGAGAGCACGTGATCTACGATCACTTCGACTTCTTGATCCGCCGCCGCGAACGCTGGTGCGTGATGGGCGTGAACGGCGCCGGCAAGTCGACGCTGCTGAAGCTCATCGCCGGCGAGTCGCGCGCCGATTCGGGGACGGCCAGCCTCGGAGCCAGCGTCAAGCTCGGCTACTTCGCCCAGCACGCCATGGACATCCTCGAGCCCGATCAGTCGGTGCTCCAGGCGCTCGAGGCGACCTATCCCAAGGCCTCGCTCGGCTCGCTGAAGGCGCTGCTCGGCGCTTTTGGCTTCTCGGGGGACGACGTGGACAAGCCGTGCCGGATCCTCTCGGGAGGCGAGAAGGCGCGGGTGGTGCTGGCGCGCATGCTCTTCGACCCGCCGAACTTCTTGGTGCTCGACGAGCCGACGAACCACCTCGACCTCGACACCAAGGATATGCTGAGCAAGGCGCTCGCGGACTTCGAGGGTACGCTGTTGTTCGTGTCTCACGACCGCAGGTTCCTCTCGGAGCTGTCGAATCGCGTGCTCGAGCTGGGGCCCGAGGGGCCGCGGCAATACGGCGGCGGCTACCTCGAGTACGTCGCTACGACGGGCCGCGAGGCGCCCGGGCTGAGTTAGCCATGAAGCCGAACAGCGCACGGGGTTTCGGATCGGGTGCGTCGGCGCGCGACGATTTTCTGTCGCACGAGCTCGCCGAGCTGCTCTCGCGCCACCTGCGAGAAGACCTGTCGTCGCGCGTGCTCGGCTGGTTCCACGAGGCCGTGCGCGACGTGCCGGCTTATCAGCGCTTCCTCGCCGGGCGCGGCATCGACGCCACGAAAATCCGGACGCTCGCCGATTTCGCGACCTTACCGGTGACGAGCAAGGCCGAGTACCACAAGGCCTTTCCGCTCGCCGAGCTGTGCCGCGGCGGCGCGCTCGAGCGGGCGGATTTCGTTGCGGTCTCGTCCGGCTCCACGGGGGAGCCCAGCTTTTGGCCGCGCTTTTTCGGCGACGAGCTCGGCACCAGCGCGCGCTTCGAGCAGGTGCTCAGCGCGGGCTTCGGGCTGGGGTCCAGGCGCACGCTCGGCGTGGTGTGCTTCGCCCTCGGCAGCTGGGTGGGCGGCCTGTACACGACGTTTGCCTGCCGCAACCTTTCGGCCAAGGGCTATCCGCTGACGCTGGTCACGCCGGGTAACAACCGCGTCGAGATCTTGCGCGTCGTGCGCGCGCTCGCACCGAGCTTCGATGACGTGGTGCTGTTCGGTTACCCGCCGTTCCTGAAAGACGTGATCGACGCGGGTCGCGCCGACGGCCTCGATTGGTCGCAGCGTCGCGTTCACCTGGTCACCGCGGGTGAAGTCTTCAGCGAAGAGTGGCGCTCTTTGGTCTTGGAGCGTCTCGGGGCGCGCGAGCCGCGGCGGATCGCCTCGTTGTATGGGACGGCCGACGGCGGCGTGCTCGCCAACGAGACTCCGCTGTCCGTCGAGATCCGTCGCTTCTTGGCGGACCACCCCGGCGCCGCGCGCGAGCTGTTCGGCGAGTCGCGTTTACCGACGCTCTGTCAATACGACCCCTACCACCGCTACTTCGAGGCCTACGGGGACGAGCTCGTGTTCAGCGGGGACGGCACGCTCCCGCTGATGCGCTACCGGATCCTCGACCGGGGTAGCGTGGTGCCGTATTCGCGGATGATCGACTTTCTCCGCGACCATGGCTTCAGCGCCGTGCCGAGCGGTGCTGAAGCCACGGCGAAGCTGCCGTTCGTATCGGTGTTCGGGCGCTCGGGGTTCGCGCTCTCCTTCTACGGAGCCAACGTCTACCCCGAGAACGTCTCGGTCGGGCTCGAGCAACCGGAGATCGCCGGCGCCGTCACCGGCAAATTCGTGATGGAGCTTCGCGAGACGACCAGCGAACGCGACGGCGAATTGTCGGTCACCGTCGAGCTTGCTGCCGGCGTCGAAGCCAGCGCGGAGCTCGCCGAGCGCGTTGCACGCAGCGTGCGGACGGAGCTCGAGCGGCTGAACAGCGAGTTCGCGAACTACGCGCCTCCCGAGCGCCGCACACCGCGGATCACGCTGCTCCCGCTCGGAGATCCCGCCTACTTTCCGCCGAACGTGAAGCACCGCTACACGCGTCACTGACCACGACGAGCGCGCGCCAAAATTTACGAAATCTCCTTAGCCTCGTCTTGACCGAACGAGATCGCTGCTGTAGAAACAGCGAGCATCATGAAGGCGCTTCACCACTTCCAACTCACCTCGCGACGCGTTTGCGTCGGAGGAAAGAGCTGCGTGGCGTGGGGCCTCGAGCCCGATGGCGTATCCGTCACGAGCCTGGAGAAAGTGATGCGCTAGGGCGGTTTTTCAGCAGCATTTGCTGTGAAAGCCGCCCAGGGAAACCTCGGCGGCTTTCGTCGTTTTAGGGCTCGGGTTCTACGCCGACGGGCCCGCTGAGTGGTCGTGTGAGTCGGGCGCTCTGGGCCCGGCAGGAGAGAAGTGTTCGTAACGTCGCGACACGCGACACAGGAGACGTGTGTTCGGTGATCCCGTGAAGCAGCTCGAACGCGCGTCTCAGCGCAGAGTCAGGAGGTCTTTCGATGACATGCTTTTTCTGCCAACAGCCGGCCCATCCGGCAGCGGGCGCCATCTACTGCGGCCGCGTGAGCGCCTGCCGGCGCTGCACCGAAGCGTTCGCGGAGTGGTTCCGCGAGCAAATGGTCGGCTGGGTCCGCCGCAAAAGCCCCGAATTTCAAGCTGCGCTCGATCACTACGCGATCACGCACGCGAACCGTAGGCAGGTTGCCTGAATTGGCGGCGGGGCCAGAGCGTCGAAGTCGTCGCTCTAGCCCTTGCTGCGCGGCGCCCTCGCTACGGTGAACCGATCTCTTTTTCAATCTCGTCGAGCTTCGCGACGAGGTTTTGCGGAGTGAGATCCTTCTCCGCCTCTTGCTCGAACTGCTCTTCGACCGGCAGGCTCTCGACGTCGACCACGGGAGCGGGCTCCGGTGTGGCCGCGGCGATGTTGGTGTTGAGCTCTGCGGGCGCGGGCGCGCTCGCGACGGGGCTGTTCTCGACCGGTGTCGTGGCCTCCTCGGACTTCTTGGAACAGCTCGCGGCCACCAGGGAAAGGGCCAGGAAAAGAGCGCGGTTCATCGGTCGCCTCCTTGCATCGGCTTGTCAGCGGACGTGGGATTCTGGGCTGGTGCCTTGGCCTGGGCCGAGCTCGGCGTCGATTTCATCTGCGTCATCGCCTGCTCGTGCCGCGCGTCTTCGCGCTCGATGAGCTTTTCGATGCGTTCGATCACCTTGGCCCGATCCGCGAGCTTGGTCTCGGTCTGTGCCAGCAACAGAGCGCGATCGAGCATGGCGCTGCGACGCGCGTGGTTGGTGAGCTCTGTTTTCGCCTGAGGCGTCGCGAGCAGGCTGCTGCCCCAGCGCTGGTGGATCAGCTGCTGATGCTGCTTCTGGCGCTCGGACTGGGTCTCGCGCAGCTTTTCCATGCGGCTCTTGATCTCTTCCTTCTTGATCGAGCCGTCCTTGATGCCTTCGCGGATCGTTCGCATTTCACTGCGGAAGCCGCCGCGGCCCATGCCCATGCCGGGCTTCGCGTCGGCCGAACCTCCGCCGCCCATCCGCTTGGCGTCCGCTGAGCTCGGCATGTCGCTGGGTTTTCCCGACTTGCCCTCGGCGCCGCGGTTACCCGGCATCGCATCGGCCTTGTCCGACTTCACTTCGGCCTTCTGGGCCTTGTCGGCGTGTCCGGCGCCCATCGGGTTCGCTTTACCGGGCGGGCTGCCAGGCTTCGGATCCGGGCTCGACTGAGCCAAGGCGTTGGTGCCGATTAATCCGCCCAAGAGAACACCGAGTCCGATCAGTCGATGACTTCGCTGCGTCACGTTGCCTCCTCCAGTTGTGCGACCAGTCGTGCGCGGTCGCGATTTCGAAAACGAGCCTACTCCCAGGTCGAAACCGCAGGCAAAAATTGTTTCCGCGAGATTTCGCGCGGACTCGCGGCTTTACCTAATTATTCTGTGCAGTTGTCGACGAAGTGCGGGCTGGAACACCCACTTTGGAGTTAAATTCCCACCTTCGCGGGCTCGCCTGGATACAGCAAGTCGCGAGTCGCGGCTGGATGTCGTCGGGCCGCGGACTCGACAGCTTCACGCCCCGCTCTTTGGCGAGTCGAGAATCGCCGTGCACGGGCAAGTCGTCGACCCGTGATCGCGACCGACAGGCCGAGTGCGAACGGCGCGAGTGCGCGAAAGGCTAAAAGCCCGAGCCCGGCTGCTTCAGGAACTCGATTTCTTCCGGCGTCGAGCTGCGGCCGAGCGCGGCGTTCCTGTGCGGGAACCGGCCGAAGCGCTCGACGATCACCTGGTGGCGCTTGGCAAAGCGCAGCGAGTTGTCGATGTAGGAACGGAGCTCGACCGGCTGCTCTTCGAGCAGCGCGCGGTAGAGCTCGACGCAGCGCTTCTGATGCTCGAGGCGCTCGCTGTGCATGAACGGCAGATACAAGAAGCAGCGCTCGTCGAGCGCGAGGGTGCGATCGATACCGAGGGCCACCGCCTCCGACGCCGCGGCGAACGCGCGCTCGTCGCAGGCAAAGCTTTTCGCGTCGCCCCGGAATAAGTTGCGCGAGAACTGGTCGAGGACGATCACCAGCGCCAGCCGGCCTCGCGTCGTGCCGAGCCAGGCGTCCCGCTCTCCGCGAGCGGCCGCGGCGTGAACTTCGCCGAAGCGTTCGCGGATCTGCTCGTCGAAGGCCTCGTTCTTCTCGAACCAGCGCCGAGTGTGTTCCTCATCGGCCCTGCCGTTCGCGTCCAGCGCCCCGAACCAGAACTCGAGCACCTCTTCCGAACCACCCGGTTGCATGGGCTGACCTTTCCATGACGCCGCCGACGCGGAAAGCGGTTCGAGGGTGGCGCGACAAACCCTCAGGAAGCGGCCGAAATCGGCGGAGGATTCGGACCGGGAGCCCCGCGATCGGCCTCGGCGCGGGTCGGCCCTCGTGCTACGAGGGGCCGGTCATGAGCCGGATCTATCGTACTTTGCCGCCGAAAGGCACGCCGCTCGGGATCGCTTTCTCGGGGGGCCTCGACACCCGCTGCGCCGTGGCCTGGCTGGCCCGGAACGGGATGAAGGTCCACGCCTACACGGCGGATCTCGCGCAGCCCGACGAGGACGATCCGGCCGCGATCCCCCCGATCGCCCTCGAGCACGGCGCGGTCGCGGCGCGGCTCGTCGATTGCCGGGAGGCGCTGGTGCGCGAGGGGCTGATCGCGATTCAGTGCGGCGCGTTCCACCTCTCGAGCGGTGGCAAGAAGTACTTCAACACGACGCCGCTCGGCCGCGCCGTGACCACGACCGCGATCATCCGGGCGATGCGCGAAGACGACGTGCACGTGTTCGGTGACGGCAGCACGCACAAGGGCAACGACATCCAGCGCTTCTATCGCTACGGCATCCTGACCAACCCGGCGCTCAAGATTTACAAGCCCTGGCTCGATCAGGCGTTCGTCGATGCCTTCGGCGGACGCACGGAGATGAGCGAGTACCTGAACAAGATCGGCCTGCCCTACACGATGAGCGTGGAGAAGGCCTACAGCACGGACGCCAACGTGCTCGGCGCCACGCACGAAGCCAAGGATCTCGAGCGCCTCGACTCGGGCATGCGGATCGTGAAGCCGATCATGGGCGTCGCGCCTTACCGCAGTGAGGTCGCGATCGCGGCCGAAGAGGTGGAGATCACCTTCCGGGACGGCTTCCCGGTGGCGATCAACGGTAAGCCCTACGCCTCGCGCTTCGAGCTGTTCGTGGAGTGCAACGAGATCGGCGGCCGCCACGGACTCGGCATGAGCGACCAGATCGAGAACCGCGTGATCGACGCCAAGAGCCGCGGCATTTACGAAGCCCCCGGCATGGCCCTGCTCCACATCGTCTGGGAGCGGCTGCTCTCGGCGGTGCACAACGAGAACACGCTCGACCTGTACGCGACGCTGGGCCGAAGGCTCGGACGCGTCCTGTACGAGGGCAAGTGGTTCGATCCCGAAGCGATGATGCTCAAGGACGCGCTTTCTCGCTGGCTCGCGCCCAGCGTCTCCGGCTCGGTCACGCTCGAGCTCCGCCGCGGGGACGACTACACGATCGTCAATACCAAGGCCGAGTACATGGCTTACGGGCCCGAGAAGCTGTCGATGGAAAAGGTGGAAGACGCCGCGTTCAGCCCGGCGGACCGCATCGGCGCCCTCGAGCTCCAGAACCTGAGCGTGCTCGACAACCGCGCGTTCCTCGTCCACCACCTGGACAGCGTGGCTCGCCTGGGCAGCGTGCCGAACCAGATCGGCGAGCTCTTGGGCAAGAAGGAAGACTGAGCTAGTCTCGCTGCCGTGATCGAGCGGCTGACCAGTCTCGGGGGCGCGCTGGTCTTGCTCGGGGTCGCCTACCTTTGGTGTCCGAAGGCGGCGCGGAAGGACATCAAGCTGCGCACGGTGGGCGGCGGCTTGCTGCTGCTCCTGCTGATGGCCGTGTTGGTGCTGAAGACGCCGGTGTCCGGCCTGTTCTCGCTCGCCAACGGCGGCGTCGAGCGGATGCTCGGCTTCACGCGCGAGGGCGCGAAGTTCGTGTTCGGGGGGCTCAGCATCGATCAGGCGCGGTTCGGCTTCCTGTTCGCGTTCCAGGTGCTGCCGACGATCCTGTTCTTCTCGGCGCTGATGAGCGTCCTCTATTACCTCGGGGTGATGCCGTGGATCGTCGAGCGCGGCGGGCGGCTGTTGTCGCGCGCGCTCAGGGTGAGCGGCGCGGAGAGCTTCTCGACCGTGGCGGACGTGTTCGTCGGGCAGACCGAGGCGCCGCTCGCGGTGCGGCCCTACCTGTCCAGGATGACGCTCTCCGAGCTCCACGCCTGCATGGTCGCCGGTTTCGCGACCACGGCCGGCGGCGTGCTCGCGGCCTACAGCGCGATGCTTTCGGGGAGCGTGCCGGGGATCGCCGGGCATCTGATCGCCGCCAGCGTGATGAGCGCTCCCGCGTCGCTCGTGATCGCGAAGCTGATGCTGCCCGAGCGCGAGACGCCGGAGACCACGGGCGAGCTCCGGGCCGCGGCCGGAGACGAGAGCGCGAACTTGCTCGATGCCGTGACGCGCGGAACCATCGACGGTGTGCGCCTGGCAGTGAACGTGGCTGCGATGCTGATCGTGTTCCTGACGTTCACGGCCTTGTTCGACGCGGTGTTGTCGTGGGCCGGAGCGCTGGTCGGGCTCGATTTGAGCCTGAGCCGGATCCTCTCGTGGCTCTTCTGGCCGCTGTCGTTCGCGCTCGGCGTGCCCGCCTCCGACGTGAGCAAGGTCGCGACGCTGCTCGGCCAAAAGACGGTCTTCAACGAGTTCGTCGCCTACTCTAGCATGGCCGAAAACCTCGCCAAAGATCCGACCTGGCTCACCGATCGCGGTCGCCTGATCACGAGCTACGCGCTGTGCGGCTTCGCCAACTTCGGCAGCATCGGCATCCAGATCGGCGGCTACGCGAGCCTCGCCCCCGAGCGCCGCGCCGACCTCTCCCTGCTCGGCTTCCGAGCCATGGTCGGCGGCCTCCTCACGACGTGCCTCGTCGCCTGCGTCGCGGCCATCCTGCTCTGACACCCCGCCGTCCCCCACGGCTTTTTGAGCCTTTGTCGCCAAGGCGCAAAGAGCGCCAAGAGTCGCCAAGTTTTGGGGGGGGAACAGCGCGCGCACAGCGTGTCTGAGCAACGT
>JALYWZ010000935.1 GCA_030852505.1 Myxococcota bacterium
CTGGCGGTGAACGCGCAGGGCAGCGCCGGCCTCAAGGGAGCGCGCGTCGCCGAAGGCAGCGCTGACGCCTACGTGGCGCCCCAATACGCGGGCAAAAGCTGGGACGTCTGCCCGACGGATGTGCTGGTCAGCGCGGCTGGCGGCCGCGTCAGCGACGCCCGCGGCAAGCCGCTCGGTTACCGCGGACCGTCTCTGTCGCAAGAGTCGGGGCTGGTCGCGACGAACGGCCGCATGCACGACGAGATCCTCGCGCGCCTCGGCGCGCTGTCTGCGTAAACACGCCTCGCGACAGCTCGTAACTGGCGCAAAAACGCCACGCGCGTGGGCGTTCTCGAGCGTCGGCACGGCGGATCCGCCGACGCCGCGCGCAGCGCCGCGGGCCGGCACGTCGCGTGCATCGAGCGTCGTCATGCCGGTTCCAAGGAGCAAGCTCGTTTCACTCTCGAGTCTGATGGTCGCCGCGTCGATCGCCGCCTGGGCCCCGAACGCGCATGCAGAAGAGAACATCGCTCGCGACGAAGGCAACCACCCCATGCACGCGCTCGAGCTCGAGCCGCACGCGCTGCTTGCGCCGTTCTACGATCACGGGTTGCCGGGCTTCGGCATCCGCGCGACGGCGACGCTCGCGAGCCACGGGTTCATCGACGGCGTCAACGACAGCGTGGGGCTCGGCTTCGGCGCCGACTGGACACGCGATACGACCTGGGTGCCGGTGGTGATGCAGTGGAACTTCTGGCTGTCCGAGCACTGGTCGGTGTTCGGTGAACCGGGCGTGGCGCTGCGCATGCGCGACGACTTCGAAGACCGCGGTCCGGATTTCACGATTTACGGGGGCGGCCGCTACCGCTTCGGTCGAGCCGCCGCGCTCACGATGCGCATCGGGCACCCGGCGGCCTCGCTGGGCATCTCGTTCTTCCTCTGACCGGTTCCCGGTGCGACCCTCAGCGTAAGTCTGCAACTCCAATAAGTGACCGCACGCGCCTGCGCCCGGCGGCTTGCCCGAACGGCTCCGCCGGCCTATGACCGGTCGGATGTTCGGTGCGAGCGGCCGAGGCGCCTCGTCTCTGACGAGCGAACGGGAGGTCTTCGGCTCGCGCGCCGAGAACACCACCTCGACCCCGGACGGACGCCGCAGGCTCCTTATCTGGTGCGGCGCGCTCGCTGTGTCGACCGTGCTGTACGCGGTGTCGTTCAGCGCAGCTCACCGCCTGCTCGGCAACGCCGCGTTCCTGATCGGTCTCGCGATCTGTCTCGCCGGCGGCGCGTCGCTCGGGATGCGCGGCGCGCTGGTCGTGATCGGCTGTATCGCGCTCGTCGATCGGAGCTCCGCGCTCGCGCTGCCTGCTGCCTACGAGACCGGCCGGACCGCCGCCGTGATCTCGCTGCTCGTCAAGCTGGTGCTCGCGGGGGGCGTCGGCATGCTCGTGGACTCGCGGCGGCGCGAGCGCAAGCTGAATGGCGAGCTGCGCCGCGAAATCGAAGCGCGCAAGCGCAGCGAGGAGTGGCTACGACACAGCGAACGCACACAGCGCGCGCTCGTCGAGAGCCTGGGCGAGGGCGTCGGGCTGTTCGACGCCGGGGACCGCGTGGTGTTCGCCAACCACGCGCTCGCCGCGACGCTGGGCGTCGCCAGGGAAGAGCTCACGAACCGGATCTTTGCCGAGTTCTTGACTGCAGACAGCCGCGCCTCGCTGCCCGCTACGCCGAGCGCGAGCGGACGGCGTTCTTACGAGGTCGTCCTCGAACGAAAACCCGAGCTGCTGCTGCTGGTCACCGAGACGCACCTCGACGCGGACGGCTCGCACGATCGGATGACGATCCGCGTCGTGCGCGACCTCACCGATCGCGTCGTGACCGAGCGGCGGCAGCGCGATCTGGAGCGCGAATTGCAGCGCAGCCAGGCCCTGCAGAGTCTCGCCGTCCTCGCTGGCGGCGTCGCGCACGACTTCAACAACCTGCTCTGCGGCGTGGTGGGCAACGCCGAGGTCGCGCTGATGAAGGTTCCGAGCGACGCGCCACCGTTGCTCTCGCGCTGCCTCACCGAGGTCATGAGCTTCGCCGGGGAAGCCGCGCAGCTCAGCAAGCAGATGCTGGCCTACGCGGGCCGGCGCAGCCTCGCGATTCAAGCGCTCGAGCTCAACACGGAGCTGTCGTCGGCGCTGCGCCTCTTGCACGCCACGGTCGAGTCCAAGGCGCAGCTCGTGCTCGAGCTCGACGAGCACCTGCCCCAGGTGAGCGCGGATCGCTTCCAGCTGCGTCAGGTAGTGACCAACTTGGTGCTGAACGCGCTCGACGCCATGAACGGCAAGCGCGGCAGCCTGACGTTGCGCACCAGCTCCGTGCGCCTCGACGCTTCCCGCGGCGAGCCTTATGGGCTGCCCCCCGGTCACTACGTCCAGCTGACCGTGAGCGACACGGGCAGCGGCATCCGCGACGAGATCCGGGAGCGGCTGTTCGAGCCGTTTTACTCGACCAAGGGCGCGGGCCGCGGCATGGGGCTCGCCGCAGCCGCCGGCATCGTCCGGGCGCACCGCGGCTGGCTCGGCGTCGATGCCACGTCGCCCGAG